>DASTQY010000109.1:0-17527 GCA_035761525.1 Nitrospira sp.
CAGCAAGGACGTGGTCTCCAAGCTTTTTAGCGATGTGGCCGGACGGTTCAAGGATCGTCCCGGCGGATACACCAGAATGGTAAAGACCAGGCGGCGGATCGGCGATGCGGCTGAACTGGTTGCGATCGAACTCGTGGCACGCGCCGAAGTTTCGACCTCAAAAAAGCCCGGGTCGACTCCCGCCAAGACAGACAAAACGGAGTAGGTCTCGCCCCGAGACCTACTCGCGACGCGCGGGCTTCACTGCCGTCGTGCGATCAATCAGAACCTCGCCTCAGCGCTGCATGTTTCTTCGTTGCTAACGGCGCTCAGAGTTTACTTGCCATCAGCTGAATGCTATTATCGTGCCAGGCTTTTCTCCTTTGAGGAACCGGACGGAAACATTGTGTGGCAGCGCTGGGCACAACGGATTTTATTGGGGCTTAGCCTCGCTCTGGTGTGCTTCCTGGTCTATCTCCTCATGACCAACTCCACCGCGTCTCCTCCTCCCACGGCCACAGCGCCGGGCACCATTAATCAGGCCGATGCCATCATTTCCAAGTTCACCTTTACGCAGACCAAAGGGGACAAAGTGCAGTGGCAGGTCGACGCGCAACAGGCGCGTCTCTACGAACAGGACAAGAGGGCGATTCTGGACGACGTCGCCGTGACGCTGTTCGGTGTACAGGGGAGGGAAATGACGGTGCATGGGGATGAAGGGACCTTGAATACCGAGACCAAGAACTTTCTTCTTGCGAACCGGTCTGAGCCATTGGTGATTTACACGCAGAGCGGCTACACCATTTATACCAATCATCTGGCTTGGACGGATCAGACACGGGAAATCCGCACGCAGGACCCCGTCCATATCATCGGCCATGGTCTGGATGTAAAAGGGCGAGGCTTGCTTGGTCACCTCGACACCGAAGAATTCGAAGTACTTGAGGACGTTCATGTGGATGTGGCTCCTGCTTCTTAGCTGGTGCGCGATGAGTTTGCCGACGGCCGGTCAGGCTGCCATGGGGGCAGCCTCGAACGGAGCGTCAGACGAAGCGCTCGGAACCACCGTCATCTCTCAGAGGATGACTTTTAAGAACCAACAAAGCCAGGCCGTATTCGATGGTGCCGTCGTGCTCACGCGCGGCACGCTCATCGTCTATTCCGACCGGATGGTGGTGTCCTTCCGAAACCAAGAGGCCTCGGATTCCAAGAAAGCGAGCGAACCGCCGAAGGCGGGAACCGCACCAGCCAAAGGTCCGGACACGGTGTCGAATCGGGCAGTCAGCCAAATTGAAGCCACGGGCCGCGTCAAAATCGAGCGGGATGCAGGCAACGCCACATGCCAAAAAGCCGTCTATTACCGCGACGAAGACAAGATCGTTCTGACCGGTGATCCCGTCGCATGGGACAAAGGCACCCGAGTCAGCGGCAAGCGCATCACCATGTTCCTGGCGGAAGATCGAACGGTCGTGGAAGGCGGCTCACACGTAAGAATCGAGCCGGAGGGTGGCACCAAGTGACGGAAGCGGTGCGTCTCGCGCCGGAAACCGATGGCGTTGCCCGTTCCAGCGAGCCGCGTGCGGTGTTGCGCGCCGATGGCCTGGTGAAAAGTTTCCGGGCGAGAAAGGTCGTGAAAGGTGTTTCGGTGGAAGTCTCTGCCGGAGAAGTCGTAGGTTTGTTGGGTCCGAACGGCGCCGGCAAGACAACCATTTTCGATATGATCGTCGGGTTGACCCAGCCGGACGAAGGCTCAATCCGCCTGAACGCTGAAGAGATCACCGCCTTACCGATGTACAAGCGTGCGAGAAACGGCATCGGCTATCTGCCTCAGGAGTCTTCGGTATTTCGTCGACTGTCTGTGCAAGACAATATTCTGGCAATTCTGGAAATGCTGGATTACTCTCGATCTGAGCGGGCGGAACGCGTCGATGTCTTGCTCGGTGAGCTCGATCTGGGGCACATCAGGACGAGCATGGCCTACGCGCTGTCCGGTGGAGAACGCCGCCGGTTGGAAATTACCCGTGCCTTGGCTACCAATCCCACATTCATGTTGCTCGACGAGCCGTTCGCCGGCATCGATCCGATTGCCGTTGCGGACATCCAACAGATCATCACCAGATTGAAGGGCAAAGGGATTGGTATTCTGATCACGGATCATAATGTGCAAGAGACGTTATCTATTACCGACCGTGCATACATCATCAACGAGGGCCTTGTCCTTGAATCCGGTCCTCCTGATGTGATTGTGAAGAGCGAGACGGCGCGGGCGGTCTATTTGGGAGAACGGTTCACTCTGTAACGGGCGTGTTCATCCAATGAAACTTCGTCTTGATCTCCGCCTCAGCCAGAAATTAATTATGACGCCGCAGTTGCAGCAGGCAATCAAGCTGTTGCAGCTGTCACGCCTTGAGTTGCAACAAAGCCTGGCTCAGCATTTGATGGAAAACCCCTTGCTGGACGAGTTGCCCGAGGAAGTGGAAGAGAACGAATCAACGACAGCCGAGGAAAAAGCGGAAGAGGCTGCAGCCTCTGCCTCGCCGGCTACGGAGACCTCCGAAACGGATGGCTCCTCGACCGCGGAGGAACGGGACACTGCCGACGAAGTGTCGGCGGCCGGGTGGGAGGAGTACTTCGGCAGTGACCGCAGGACAGGCGGCAGCGAAGGCCAATCGTCTTCATCGGATGATTTTCCCTCCTATGAACAAACCGTCGCCAAAGCGGCGTCGCTCGAAGACCACTTGCTCTGGCAGCTGTCCTTATCCGGCCTGTCGGAGCGCAATAAGGCGATCGGTCGTTTGCTGATTGGGAATTTGGACGACGACGGCTATCTGCGCACGCCCCTTTCTGAGATCATCACCGGAACGGACTTCACCGAGGCGGAAGCCGAGTCCGTGCTCCGCGACATCCAGACGTTTGATCCGACGGGGGTGGGCGCGAGGGACCTTCCCGAATGTCTGCTGCTGCAGCTCGGCCATTTGGGCAAAAGCCCGATGGGATCTCTCGGCGCCCGTCCGGGGGCACTCAAAGGATCCATCGTGGAGGCGGTAGTCCTACATCACTTGAAGGATCTCGAAAAGAAGCAATATGCCAAAGTCGCGAAAGCACTCGACGTCACCGTCGCGGAAATCTTTCAGGCCACAAAGGTTATCGAAGCGCTCGAACCCAAGCCAGGCCGCCCCTTTTCCAATACTCAGAACTACGTCATCGTGCCCGATGTGTTCGTCGTCAAAAATGAAGGAGAGTGGGTCGTTCTATTGAACGACGACGGATTACCCCGGATGCGCATCAGCCCCTACTACAAACAAATGATGGCCTCTGGCGAGGGCGGATCGACAGAAACCAAGGCGTATCTCGACGAAAAGTTGCGGGCTGCCCAATGGGTGATCCGGAGTATCGAACAACGCAACAAGACCATTGTTAAGGTCGTGTCCAGCATCGTGAAGTTCCAAGAACAATTCTTTGAAAAAGGCATTCAGTACCTTAAGCCGCTTGTGCTCAAACAGGTAGCCGAAGACATCGGAATGCACGAATCCACGATCAGTCGTGTGACGGCCAACAAATATATGTACTGTCCGCAAGGCATGCTGGAACTCAAGTTTTTTTTCAACGCCGGCCTGCAGCGGGCGGATCAACCCAGCGACATGCTTTCGTCAGTGACAGTTCGAGAGATGATCAAGAAAATGGTGGCGGAGGAGGATGCCAATCATCCGCTCAAGGACGAGGAAATAGCCGCGCGCTTGCGTGAGCGTCAAGTCTTGATCGCCAGGCGGACGGTTGCAAAGTACCGGGCGGAAGAGAATATCCCGCCAGCCACCCAACGCAAACGCTTTTTTTAGGCCAGTGCAAGACCTGCGGACTTCTTTCCATTCGAAGGAGTGCAGTGCATGAAAATTACCGGACGGCAAATGGATGTCACCTCTGCCCTGAAACGGTATATCAGGTCCCGATTCGAACGCCTGGAACGATACGATGTCTCACCGGACCGTTTGGAGATCGTACTGAGCGTGACCAAGCATCAGCATACGGCGGAAGTGGTGTGCTCGATCAAAGGAAAGCGGTTCCAGGCGAAGACGTCGACGACAGAGATGTATGCCACGATCGATCAACTGGTCAACCGCCTCGACAAACAGATCCGAAAGTACAAAGAGCGCCGGATTGCACACAAGGGAAGGAAAAAGACGCAGCTGCCCGCTCCTGTCGGAGCGCCCGCTGATCTGAACGACCTGAAAATCGTGCGACCCAAGATTGCCGTGCTGTCGCGCAAAGAGGCTCGTGATCGCTTGGACGATGATCCGGGCGCCATGGTGTTGTTTACGTGCGTGGATTCTGGAAAGCTGCAAATTCTTCGGCGATCTGAGACCGGTCACGTCGTGCTCATTGATCCCTGAAGGGGTCGAGATGCCAGGACTCAAGCTCGTGGTTATCACCGGTCTTTCTGGAGCGGGGAAGTCGCACGCGCTGAAATGCTTCGAGGACGTCGGGTACTTCTGTGTTGATAACCTTCCTCCAGCGTTGCTTCCCACCTTCGTGGAACTCTGTCATCAGCAGGGCGGCGAGATTAAAAATGTCGCGCTTGGCATCGACATCCGGGAGCGGGTGTTCTTTGCCGACTTGACCGGCATCCTGCAACGCATCAAGGACCTCGGGCACTCCGTCGAGTTATTGTTTCTGGAAGCCCGTGATCCCGTGCTCGTCCGTCGCTTCTCGGAGTCCCGCAGGCCGCACCCGTTGTTGCCCGAGCTGCCTGTCCTGGAAGGCGTGCGGTTCGAAAAAGAGCGGTTGGCGGAAATTCGGGCACACGCCGATCGCATCATCGACACCTCGAATCTCAGCGTCCATGATTTGCGCGATTTACTGAGCCGGCATTTCAGCCAGGAACTATCCGCCCGACGCCTGACCATCTCGTTGATCACATTCGGTTACAAGTTTGGCGTGCCGTACGACATCGATTTACTGTTCGACGTCCGGTTCTTGCGCAACCCCTATTTCGTCCCCGATCTGAAGCCGCTCACGGGCGAGGACCCCCGGGTTCGCAGTTATGTGCTCGATGATCCGGATGCCAAGGGCTTCCTGGATCGGCTGGAGCAGTTTTTTACCTATCTGATCCCGCTCTTTGAGCGCGAGCGTCGCAGCTATCTGAACGTCGGGATAGGCTGCACGGGCGGTCGCCACCGTTCAGTCGTGATCGCCAAGCGGCTGCAAGAGAGTTTCTCTTCGGCCGGGCATCACGTCACTCTCTCCCACCGAGATCTCACCAAGCCATAGATCGTTCTTCTCTGTTCTTTATGCCTCCGAGCGTCGTCGTTCGTCCCTTTGCCCGCTTTCTTGACAGCGAGGACACATGGACTATACTTAGGGGGCGGCGTAAGAATCATCAATGTTGAAGCCACTTTGGTGCGTGTTGCCTCTTTGCCATCGCCTGAAAAGTGATGCCTCCATCGGATGCGTGTTGGAAAAATGCAAAAAGATTTGCGCTGAGGAAGAAGTCATGTACAGTTTGAGGCACATATGCTGAATTCACTGAAAAGCCTCGTCGATAAGGACATTTTCTCACTGCTGAGTCCCAAGCGGCAGTTGGTCGGCTTGGACATCGGATCCAGCGGCATCAAGCTCGTTCAGCTCAAGGAGAACCGTGGGCGCTATGTGTTGCAGAAGTTCGGCTTCAAACCCTTGGAGCCTGAGGTCATCGTTGACGGCACGGTCATGGATGAAGGCCAGGTCGTCTCGGCCATCAAGACTCTGTTTGATGAACTCAACGTCAAGGTCAAGCAGGTGGCGGTTTCGATTTCGGGCCATGCCGTCATCATCAAGAAGATCAGTTTGCCTCCCATGCCGGACGACGAGCTGGAAGGCCAGGTCAAACTCGCCGCAGAGCAATACATTCCTTTCGACATTAATGAAGTCAATATCGATTTTCACGTGCTTCCGCCGTCGGAAGGTGACGGATCGGGTGAAGCGGAAATGTCGGTCATCCTTGTGGCTGCCAAAAAAGACAAGATCAACGAGTTGACGGAGCTCGTCAAGGGTGCGGGACTCCTGCCGTTGGTCATGGATGTCGACGCATTTGCGATCGAAAACATGCATGCGATCAATTATCCGATGTCCCAGGAAGAGACGACCGCTCTCGTGAATGTCGGCGCCAGCGTCATGAATATCAATATCGTCTCGAAAGGGACGTCCCTCTTCACACGCGACATTCCAATCGGCGGTAACCGCTACACGGAATCCATCCAGCGGGAGCTGGGGCTCTCCTATGAAGAGGCGGAACAACTGAAAAAAGGCGGGAAAGCCTCTGGAAATAACCAGTCGGCCGCCGCTCAAAGCGTGATCGAGAGCGTGAATGCCGAAGTGGCCTCTGAAATCGCGCGCACGATCGACTATTACAAGTCGACGGTGGCTGAAGGTGACGTACAACAAGTGCTCCTCTGCGGAGGAGGAGCGCAGGTCTCCGGGCTGGTGAAGCAATTGCGAGATCGAATGCACGCGGTTGTCGAGGTCGCCAATCCGTTCGCGGAAGTTGACACGTCGGGCAGCGATTTTGACCAGACGACGCTCGCCGAGATGGCTTCGATGGCCTCCGTGGGGGTTGGATTGGCGCTCAGATCGGTAGGCGATCGATGATTCGCATCAATCTACTGTCGGCAGGACCAAAGGGACGTCAGGCAAAGCCGCAATACGACGTGCGGGCTCAAGTGCTTCTGGGCGTCGGGTTGCTGGTCATCACCTTGAGTGCATGCTGGTGGTATTCGGCATCCCTCGATGATGAGATTGCGACGCGCCAGACGGAAAAATCCGAAAAAGAGAAGCAGGTGGCGCAGCTAAAGGAACAGGTCAAACAGGTGTCGGACTTCGAGCTGCGAAAAAAGCAACTTGAAGACAAGAACCGCATTATCGATCAACTCGAGAAGTCGCGCGTGGGTCCTGTCAAAGTCATGGATCATGTCAGTCACAGCTTGGAGCCTCTGAAACTCTGGCTCGTGAGGGTAGGTGTGGCGGGACAAAACATCGAGGTGGAAGGGCGCGCGTTAACCAACGACGATGTGGTCGAATTCGTCAATAATCTGCGCCGCACCGATTATTTTTCGGACATCAATCTTCAGGAAAGCCGGGCTGCTGTCGAGAGCCAGGTCAGCCTGTTCCAGTTCAAGTTGGGATTTCGCTTGAAAGGATAGCGAGCATGAAGTTGCCGGCGATGAATCTCGAGGCCCTTCGAACAATTCCGTTCATGCAAAAGGTCGCCTTTCTGATTCTCGTGCTGGCCGGAATCGTCGTGATGTTTTACTACTATGTCTTTGAGCCGAAGTCGATGGAAATCGCTGCTCTGGAAGGCGAGGTAGGCAAACTGGATACCGAGATTCAAACGTTGACCATCAAAGTTAAGCATCTGGATGAACTCATTGCCGCCAGCAAACAGCTGGAAATCGAATTAGCAAAGAAAAAAGAGCGCCTGCCGCCGGAAGAAGAAGCCGTCATGTTGTTGAAGCAAGTTTCGGATCTCGGCATCAAGTTGGGTTTGGACATCAAGCTCTGGAAGCCGGGCGCCAAGAGCGAGGACCCCTCCAAGTTATTCGTGCGGCTGCCGGTGAACGTCGAAGTGACAGGGGGCTACCACACGGCGGCGCTGTTTTTCGACCGGATTAACGGGCTGCCGAGAATTGTCACGGTGTCCAATTTGAAGATGGGCATGCCAAAAACGGAAAAGGGCCGCGTGGTCACACAGACGGTGTTCGATCTGGTGGCCTATGCGGCGCCTCAGGATGTGAAAGTGGCTGCGGCACCTGCGCCCGCGCCAAAGTAACGAATGCTGAGGATGCTTGTGGATCACATGATTAAAATTGGCGGTCTCGGGACCTTGTTCGGATGTATGCTCCTGCTCGCGATGGTGGGACGGTCATCGGCTGAGCCGGGCCTCGCATCCCACCTCGGACAAGTCGCTCCACTCAGACAAGATTCCTTGAAAGTGCCCTCTTCTAATGACCTGACGAAGGAGGCGCCGCAGCCAGCCTTGGCGCTGTCACCTGATTTCGCTGCCGCCCCGACGGACGCGTTGCCGGGCGCGCCGCCCTTTCCAGTCGGAGGCTACGATCCGGCCGGACGTCGGGATCCGTTTTCGCCAGTCCTCAGCCAGCTAGCTCCAGGTCAAACCGATCCCACATTGCCGCCCTTACAGCGCATTGGGCTGACGGATTTGAATCTCATTGCGATTATCTGGGGCGCATACGGATACACCGCGATGGTGCAGACACCCGATGGGAACGGTTACACGGTCCGCAAGGGCACCAGGGTGGGGCCCAATAGCGGCGTCGTCAGCGCGGTCACCGAAAAGGGGATCATCGTGCAGGAGCGGTTTACCGACGTCTATGGCAGAAAACAGGAGCGAGAGTACGTCAAGCTTCTTCATCCGAAAGAGGGCCTAGAATGACACACATACACAGACACGCGTCGACGACGTTGCGAATTCTTTCTGCCTTGACCGCGGTCAGTTTGCCCGTGGCCATCCCCTCGATGGGAGCGACCGCGGATGTGACCGCCGACGTGTCCATGAGTCGCGCCGGCAACGACCAGGCGTCCTCGAGCATGCGGTCGGCTTCCGCCGTGACAGCGATTGACGTCAAAAAGGACGCCGACATCGTGAGCGTGACCATTTCCGGAGACGGTTCACTTTCGCACGAAGCGCTCCGATTGGGTGAGCGTCGGCTGGTCGTCGATATCCCGCGAGTCTCCTCCGAGATCCACAGACCCACTCTGAATGTCGGGCACCGCCTGCTGAAACAAATTCGCATTGGAGATCACAGCGACAAGGTCCGGATCGTGTTTGATCTCGGTCACCAAGCGGAGTACGCCGTGGAGCCCCAGGGAGCTAGTCTGCTCGTCCGGGTGAGCGAGTCCATAGGCGTCGGGAGTGCACGGGAGCAGGAAAGCACCATTCTTCAGGGCATTGCCGCTCAGTCCGCCGCGGCGGACAGTCCTCGTGTCGAGGTTGCTCAGGCCGGCGCACACAAGGCACAGCCGGTAATGCATCGGGCAACGCCGGCATTTCGCGTTCGTCCGATTCAAATGATGTCTGAACCGGAAACGGTGGAAAAGCATACGCCGAAAGAAGACCTGGTCGTGGGCGAGACGCGTTATGTCGGCCGTCGGATCTCTTTAGACTTCCAGCAGGCAGATATCAGCAACGTTCTGCGGCTGATCGCGGAGGTCAGCGGCTTCAACATTGTGATCGGTGACGGCGTCAAGAGCAAAGTCACGATGAAGCTCGTGAGTGTGCCCTGGGACCAAGCGTTGGACATGATTCTCAAGATGAACGGTCTTGGAAAGATCAAGCAGGGGAACATCCTCTGGATCGATACGCTGTCGAACATTGCCAAGCAAGAGGATGAGGAGGCGAGAGCGAAGGATGCCAAGGTCAAGGCAGAAGATCTCGTCGATCGCGTCTTCTATATCCGCAATCTCCAGGCAACAGAGTTGATGACCGCGCTGCGGCAGAATTTGAGCCCAAGGGGTCTCATGCAGATCAGCCAAGGCACCAACGCCCTGGTAGTCCGCGATACCGAAACCAAGATGGCGGTGCTCAAGCAGTTGATTGATGGATTGGATCTCGAAGTGCCGCAAGTTCAAATCGAGGCGCGCATCGTTCAGGCCGATACGGTCTACGCGCGCGGGCTGGGCGTGCAATGGGGTATTGCGAATGCCGATTTCGGAACGAACACGTTCTCGGCAGTGGGCAACCTCACAGGGGCGTTTGCTCCGGCCGCAGGAACGGGGGCGACGGCGATTCCCCGGGATTTCCTTGTGAACCTGCCGGCGCAGGTGGCCGGGCTTCCGTCGGTGCCGGGCATAGGCTATTCGTTCGGCAAATTGGCGCCTGGTTTTGCCCTGGACATGAGGCTCTCTGCCGGAGAGTTGCTGGGGCTGGCCAAGGTCATCGCTGCGCCGAAAGTTACGACATTAGACAAGCGGGAGGCCAAGATTTCGCAGGGCGAATCGATTCCGTTCCAAACGACTTCACTTCAAGGCACGCAGACCACCTTCGTGGATGCCAACTTGGAACTCAACGTCACTCCTCAGATTACGTCGCGTGATCCGAAGGAGGTCGGCAAACAGATCATGATGAAAGTGCGTGCAACTCGAAATGCGGTTGGCGCGCGCAGCAATCCGGCCGGTCCGAGCATCGATCGTCGAGAGGCCAACACCCAAGTGATCGTGCGGGATGGCGAAACGATGGTCATCGGCGGCGTCTTTATCGATACCCAGAACAACAACGTTCAGGGGGTACCGTATCTCAGCCGGATTCCGGTGTTGGGGTGGTTGTTCAAGAACAAGTCGGAAAGCGTATCGAAACAAGAACTGTTGATCTTCCTGACTCCTTCCATCGTCAAGGCCTAACGCCCCCTGCGATCCCTGACCAAGGGGATTGCAGGGTCGTGTGATTTCTCTCCGTAGCTGCCTGCCTTCCTCTTTGTTGATACCGCTCCTGGCAGTCTTGAAAGCTATTATCCTTCAGGGGCTTGTGCTACTATCCCCAGGTTTACTTGTACACGACACATCCTACCGCCACGATGACAAGCATGATCGGTCAACATGTCCCCGTTCGTCTCGGCGAACGGAGCTATGACATCGTCGTCGAGCCGGGCTTGAGTCGGTGCCTCGGCGCCCTTCTCAAACCTCTGATGGAGACCGGCAAGATCGGCATCGTCACCGATCGCCATGTCGCGCGTCACTATCTCAAGCCGACGATTGAGTCGTTGAAGGAGGCCGGACACGAACCAGTCACGATCGTGCTCCCCCCCGGCGAGCGGTCGAAGACGCTGACGACCATCGCTCGCATCTTGGATGTACTGGCCGCGCAGCGATTCGAGCGCCGGTCTATGCTGCTGGCGCTCGGAGGCGGCGTGATTGGCGATCTCACGGGATTTGCCGCGTCCATCTACCAGCGCGGCATTGCCTATGTGCAAGTGCCGACCACCCTGGTGGCCCAGGTGGATTCAAGCGTCGGAGGAAAGACAGGCGTCGATCATCGCCTGGGAAAGAATTTGATTGGGGCCTTCCATCAGCCGCGTGCAGTCTTCATCGATCCGTTCACCCTGCTCACATTGCCGCGCCGGGAATGGATTGCGGGACTGGCCGAAGTGATCAAGTACGGTATCATCGCCGATGAAGTGTTTTTCACGCGTCTTGAAGCGTCCATGCCCGATCTCCTCAAGCGGGAGGCGCATGCCGTCATACAAGCTGTGACACGCTCCTGCCAAATCAAGGCGGAAGTCGTCGCGGCGGATGAACGGGAGTCTGACCGGCGGCGCATCTTGAACTTTGGACACACGATCGGGCACGCGCTGGAAGTGCTGTGCAATTATCGAAACCTCATCCACGGCGAAGCCGTGGCCATCGGCATGGTCGCGGAAGCCGACCTCAGCGTCCATCTCGGCCTCTGTGGGCCGGATGTCGCGGCTCGTATCAAGCGCCTGGTCCAGGCGGCGGGTCTTCCCGATCACATGCCCAAGACGTCATTTGCTGCTTTATGGGGCGCCATGCAGCACGACAAAAAAGTTGTCGGCGGCAAAGTGATGGGCGTGTGGCCGGTTCGTCTCGGCGACGTCGTGATGCGTCCGCTGGAAGCGGAGGCCTGCGCCGACTGGCATGCCACGCTGACGAGACGCGCTTCTGCTCGACGGAAACGCGGGATACGAAGGGCTTAGCCGTGGCCAAACGTCCCCCCTCGATCATGCAACTTGAGCAAGCCCTCCGGGAAAAGACCCGCGAGGTGGACGTGTTGCATCGAATCACCGATTCCATCAGCAACACCCTCGATCTCGAAGCGGTCTTGAAGCACATCGTCGAGATTGTCGTCGAGGTCACCAAGGCCGACGCCTGTTTGCTCTACCTCCTTTCGGACGGTGAGGACGAACTGATCTTGCGCGCCTCGAAAAATCCACATCCCAAACTCATCGGGCGGATCACCATCGGCATGGGTGAGGGCATCACGGGCTGGGTGGCGCGAGAGCGGACGCGAGTCGTGATCCCGAGCAATGCGAGTGACGATCCGCGGTTCAAATTTTTCCACAATTTACCCGAAGACCGGCACCAAGCCTTCGTGTCCGTCCCGATCATGGCTAAGAAGGAAGTTGTGGGCGTGATCAATGTGCAGCACAAACGCCCGAAGCGGTATCGGCCGGACGAATTGGCCTTGCTGTCGACCATTGCCAATCAGGTGGGAGGCGCGATCGAAAACGCGCGATTGTACGAACAGATGAGGCGCAAAGCCTTGCAAGTCGAAACACTGTCCCAGGTGTCGGAAACGGTGGCATCGAACCGCCTGATCGAGGACGTGATGCAGTTGCTTGTGACGATGACGGCGCAAATGATGAACTCGAAAATCTGTTCGATCATGTTGTTGGACGAGACGACAGGAGATCTGCGGATCGAGGCAACACAAAGCCTCAGCGAACATTACCGACGGAAGCCGAACCTGAAAGTGGGGCAAAGTGTGAGCGGCCGGGCTGTGCAGGAACGCCGGCCCATCATGGTCAGCGACGTCACGAAGGAACAGGACTACATGTATCCGGATATGGCAAAAAAGGAAGGGCTCTGCTCGCTCTTGTCCGTGCCAATGCTGGTTCGCGAAAAAGCGGTCGGCGTGATCAACAGCTACACGTCCGTGCCGCATACTTTTACGAGCGAGGAAGTGAAGCTCTTACAGGCGATCGCCAACCAGGCGGCCATTGCCATCGAGCACACGACCCTGTTGGAAAAGTCGTTCGAGATGCAGGAAGCACTGGCGGTCCGGAAGCTGCTCGAACGCGCCAAAGGCTATCTGATGCGAGCCAAGAAGCTGACGGAAGAGGAAGCGTTCAAGTTGATCCAGCGGCAAAGCATGGACTTGCGAAAATCCATGAGGGAAATAGCCGAGGCGGTGCTGTTGGCCGGGGAACTCGAAGAACGGGCTGAAAAACACAGAGGGTAGTCACTTTGGCGTCACGGATTTGTTCGGCGAGCGAGCGCGCTCAGCTTCCTGCTCCGCCAATTGCCGTTTGATCTCCTGCAATTCCTTCCGGAGGGCTTCGATCTCGTTCTCGTTCTTCGCCGGTTCTCCTCTTTCCTTTGTCGCAGGCGGCGGTGCGGCCGTCGGCGGTGGTGACGGCTCCGAGGGCGGCGATCCGGTCGAGGCCGGCAAAGCGGCCAATAGCTCGTAATCGATGACGAGCGTTTTGTCGGTGGAGCGGGCATCCAGATAGCTGTCGGGCCGTTTGGCGGCTTCGGGCACGAACAAGACGGTATGGTTGATCAGACCCGTGTTGTCCGGAAGTCGGCGGTTGGCCATGTTGATGGTGTTGGCCGGTTCAGCGCGAAGCCGGTATTCCGTGAGGGTCAAATACAGGGATCGTCCGTAAGCGTGGATGACACCGGTTGTCGATTCACGGGGATGAAGGGTCAGCGGTGGTTCTGATGAGCCAACGCCACCTCCCGTGTTATGCGCATGGCCAGGAAGGCCGATTTGCGCGATTCGGAATCCAACCTGCTGATCAGGGGCCGCGCGCCTAAGGCCTTCTGCGATGAGCGGGGTGAGGAAGGTCACCTCCTCGTCGGAAAACGCTCGAAGCGCATCGGGTTTTCCTGAGAAAAAGGTTTGCAGGGTGCTTTGATCGTTTCGAACGTAGACACCTCTTAAGATCCGGGCGATCGTCACGACATCGAGTCTTATCGGGTGGGCAGCACGGAAAGATCGGTCGGCAATCCGTTCGAGATACACGGATCCGCGTGGGGAGTCATTGATCGTTTCGTCGACGTCGGGTCCGGTTGCACAACCGGAGAGGGCCAGAACACAGCCGCCAAACAGGTGTAAGCCAAGCAGAAAGAGCCGCATTCTCCTCCGTCAATTACTGGAGCGCGCCTCAGTCTAGCACAGGTTTCAAGAAGCTTGACAGCGCGAGCGGGAACACTTATAAGTAGCGCCCATTAAATCGGGCTGAATACGGACAAGGAAGTCCGATTTTCAGTCGGCATATGTCAAAGGACAATGGCGTCCTTTTGGTCCATGATGCGGACCGGAAGGGCGTTTTTTTTTGAACGCTGCCTCCGAGATCCATCTGGTATTGAGAAGTTAACGAAGAGGGAGACAGCCATGCACGAGATGAAAAGATTCGTGGTTCAGGTCGGAAGCATCGCGCTCTGCCTTGTGGCGTTTGGTATGGGTGGACAGACGGCGATGGCTGTGGAAGAACAGGGAGCCGGTGAGGCAGCGGGAGCCGGCCGCCTGTCGCGGGAGACGGAAACTCCGCCGGCGGTGATCTGCGGAGGCTGTGTGAGTCCCACCTATACGTCACAAGGCAAAGGCAGTATCACCCCATACGGTCGCATCGAGTTGGATGCCATCTACAGCAACAGAAACACCAATCCCCTCGACCCCGGACAATTCAACGGCTATGCCACCGCCGCAGGCAAGAGCAGCAACAGCTCCGCCACGTTCAATCCGCGTTATAGTGTCTTCGGCCTCCGCGCAGATCGAACCGACGGAAAGCACGTGCTGACGGGCGTGGTGGAAACAGATTTCTATTCACAAACCGACGGTGCGGGAAATATTTCGCCGCGTCTTCGCTTGGCCTATGCGAGATATTCGCCGAATAACAACAAGACGAGTGTGACAGCCGGTATGGACTGGACGCCGGTCATGGGATTGCATCCGAACCTGATCGATTTTTCGATCATGGGGTACAACGGAAATCTCTGGCAGCGTCTTCCGCAAGTGACCGTGCGCCATCAGTTCACCGAACACTTCGACGGATTAGTCACGGCCTTCCGCTTTGAGCGTGGCCTATCGGCCATTCAACCGCAAACCCAGAGACGGACATTTGATGGGTTCGGTGTCGGCGGTGTTCCTCCCAATGGTTGCGCCAATGGATTTGCCTGTTCCGAAAACGCCTTTAACGACCCGGTCCAGATGCCCTATTTCGGCACCCGCTTCGGGTATAACGGCACCGGCAACATGCAGGGGTTCATGATCGCCCTGAACGGCGCATACCGGTATTACCGATCGGCACCGACAGGAAATGTCCTAAGTATTCCATCCGGCCAGAACATCAACTCCTATCTGATCGGCACTGAACTCGTGATACCAATCACGAAGCAGCTGAAGTTCTCGGGAGAACTCGCCTATGGGCAGGCATTGGGTGTCGAGTTCTTCCGTTTCGGCCAGGATCGAAACATCCTCACCGGCAGTGAAGTCAGAACGTTGGTGGGATGGGGTGAGCTGGACTATGCGCATGATCGGGATACGACATTCATCGCGGGGTACGGATTCGACAACCCTAGTAATTCCGACTTGCGAGGCACGGTGAACGTGCCAGATCAACAATACCTCCTCAACCACCGTTCGTATCTCACGGCCGTCCGCCACATCTGGGGTGACCTGTTCCTGTCGTTTGAGTGGAACCACCTCATGACGAAATGGACGACAGGTGAGAGCTTTGCCGGAGACAACTTCATGATCTCAACTTGGTATAACTTCTAACATGCAGCAGTCAGCCTTCAGCGAACGCTGATTGTGAACGGCTATCTGCGCTAAGGGGACAAAATGGATGAAATGAAAAAAGACGATCGAAGCACGGTACCCGACGACTCTACCAAGGACCAATCGCGGCGCGACTTTCTCGTGCAGGGCGCCAGAATGACGGCGGGAGTCGGCATCGCCGCGCTTCTGGGCAATCTCGGTCACTGGGCGCTGTCCTACGCAGCGGACAAGGAGCCGATCAAGATCGGCGTCCTGCATTCCTTGAGCGGCACCATGGCGATCAGCGAAGTGTCGCTGCGCGATGTGGTCCTCATGGCGGTCGATGAAATCAACGCTAAAGGCGGAATTTTGGGCCGGCAGGTGAAGCCGGTGGTTGTTGATCCCGCCTCCAACTGGGATCTGTTCGCCGAGAAGGCGAAGCAGCTCTTGCTGCAGGACAAGGTCGCGGTCGTCTTTGGCTGTTGGACATCGGTCAGCCGGAAGTCTGTGCTGCCGGTGTTCGAAAAGAACAACGGCTTGCTCTTCTATCCGGTGCAGTACGAAGGCGAAGAATGCTCTCACAACGTATTCTACACCGGTGCGGCGGTCAATCAGCAGGCGGTGCCGGCCGTCGAGTATTTGATGAGTAAGGAAGGCGGAGCGTACAAAAAGTTTTATCTTCTCGGTACTGACTATGTGTACCCGCGGACGACGAACAAGATCCTGCGCGCGATGCTTCTGGCCAAAAAAGTGTCGGAGGCCAACATCATGGAAGAATACACCCCATTCCACCATCAGGATTACCAGACGATCGTCGGGAAAATTAAGAAATTCGCGGCCGGCGGCGGAGGGGCAGTCATTAGCACCATCAACGGCGACAGCAATGTGCCGTTCTACAAGGAATTTGCCAATCAGGGCCTGCGTGCGGAAGATGCGCCGATCATGGCGTTCAGTGTGGCCGAAGACGAGCTGCGCGGGATGGATACCACCGCCCTGGTCGGGCATCTAGCCGCCTGGAACTACTTCCAGAGTGTGGACACGCCGCAGAACAAGAAGTTCGCCACCGATTTCAAGGCCTATTGCAAGAGGAACAACCTGCCGGATGGAGAAAAGCGTGTGACGGACGATCCGATCGAGGCGGCGTACTTCGGCGTCCATGTCTGGAAGCAGGCGGTCGAAAAGGCCGGTAAGACGGATGTCGACGCCGTGCGCAAGGCCGTCTATGGGCAAAAGTTCCTTGCGCCGGGTGGAGAGATCATGATGGATACCGGAAACCATCATACGCACAAGCCCGTGTTAATCGGCGAGATCTTGAAGGACGGCCAATTCAAGGTGGTTTCCCGCTCAAAGGGATTGGTCAAGCCGGAGCCTTGGAGCGAGTACACGAATCCCGAAAAAGGTTGCGATTGGATTAACCATCAGGGCACATACCAGAAGAAGTAGGCGGTCGAGCCGGGTATCCTCGCACTCGTTCGGTGTGGAGCCCACGCTGCCGCCGCTTGGTGCAAGCCGCGTCTCGGCGCGGCAGGGTGGGTGGGTGAAAATAGGTGTAAGCCGCGTCTCAGCGCGGCGGGGTGGGTGGGTGAAACAGGTGCAAGCCGCGTCTCAGCGCGGCTGAGTGGGTGGTGAAATAGCGGCGAGGGCAATGCCACCCCCTTACTCTCTTGCAGCGGCAAAAGTGTTGAACTAGGCGGGTGATGTGGCAACAGCACGTCACCCGTTTGTCTTGTTCGGAGATGTCGTGATCCTCAAGCGATTTGGCTTGCCGATCTTGTTGGCGCTGGGTCTGTCTATCGGTGCTCAAGAGGCGAATGGGACCGTTCCGCCACCTGCCACCTCGCCGCTCGAACAGGCGCTTAGCCAGATCACCAGCGGAGACGAGGCCGTCCGGGATGCGGCGCTTCGCGTCGTGGTCGAACTCGGCGATAGCACATTGATTTCGCGACTTGATGACATTCGTGCAAATGCCGAGCGCCCGGTACGGCTGGCTATTAAACCTGTGATGGATCTGCTTAGGAATCGAGCCAAATTGGAAAGTCCGGATCCCGATAGTCGTCGCTCGGC
>DASTQY010000110.1:0-4426 GCA_035761525.1 Nitrospira sp.
TCGGTTCCGGGAAGCCATAGTGTGTTACGTCCCTGCATCCGGCGCCAACGGATGAGAATGTCTTGTAACGAATGATTCAACGCGTGGCCGACATGCAACGACCCTGTGACGTTCGGGGGCGGAATGACGATGCTGTAAGCCTGGCCGGGATGGGAGGGAGCGGCGTGAAAGTATCGGCGTTCAGTCCAGAACTGATACCATCGCGCTTCGACGGCTTTCGGATCGTACGTTTTGTCGAGTTGGAGACGGGCCATGGTTTGCGCTGGAGAGAAGCGAGGCATCTTAACATGCGCGTAGGGACCCCTCAAGATAACTGACGGCGAGGGGGGATGCGGGATCGGGGTCTGCTTGTGCTGTCCTTGAGAGGCAGGGAGGCTTGTGTTATATCATCGCCGAATTGCCGGGCATCGACGGGCCATTCACGCTTGACCGAGGAGAGATTATGGCAACGGGACGAGAGAAGGACCGCAAGACCAGAAAGAAGCATCGGAAGAACGTCACACGGATGAAAGCGTTGGCGAAAGGGCGGCGCGGGACGAAAAAGGGGAAAAAAGGCTAGACGGGTTCCGTTGTTAGGCGGCCTTGGTGAGTCTCGCGATTTCGGCTCGAATTTGTTCTTCGACGATCGAGGGGGCTACCATCTCGACGGTTGTCCTGATTTGGTCCTCTGCGATGGTCCGGACGACGTCCGTGGCAAGCTTCTTCGTTTCCGCCGTCGCAGCCTCTTTGAGTTGCGTCCGAACCTCCTCTTCCACGGATCTCAAGTGGTCGCGTACGGCGTCCTGAAGTGATTGCCTGACCGCGTCAGCCTGTTCCCGCACCATCTGCTCGATGTGCTCCTTGATCAACGGGCTGGCGATCTCGAACATGCTGTGTCGGATGATCGGTTCCAATAGGGTCATTTCGCTCGTCAGAATCTTTGGGAGCGCCTGCAGGACCAACGGTTCGATCACCTCGGTCAGTCGCTCCTGAGATACTGCGGCGCCCACTTGCTGATGCACCTCCGCCTCGACGGCTCTTGTCACCTGAGCTTCGAGCCCTGTGTTCACCATGCGGGGCAGCATTTCGGCAATTTTCTTCTCTGTTTTTCCGGACATCGATTCCAACAACTGGCCAAAGAGGCCTTTCATCGCTTCTTCGGGCTCCGCTGCAGGGGGAGTCGGGGCGGTGAAGGCGGGCATGGGCGGTTTCATCGCCTCCTTCTTGCCGGGTGTGACGTCGAGGGTCATCGGAATGATCGGATGCAGCTCCTCGTCGCTCATCGCGTCGTTCGAATCGCCTGCAAATTCATCATCGGAATCAAGCGCGCTCGACGTCGGGGGCCAGGAACGTTTCTTCTTTCCGCTGTCTTTCGACGTGTTGGTACGGTCCAGGTCTTTGATTATGTCCAGCAGATGTTCCGACTGAAACGGTTTCTTGAGGAAGGCTTTGACGCCAAGCGCCTTGAGGTGCGTGTTCTCCAGCTTGTCGGTCGCACCCGTGAGGGCGATGATATAGGTGTCGGCGAGATTGTCCAATTTATGCACTTCTTTGCAGAACCCCGAAAACGTCATGTTGTCGAGGTGGTAGTCGGTGATGATCAGCGTAGGACTCATCCTGCGGGCGGCTTCTAGCGCCGCCGGTCCGTCCTGAAAACCCACCACGTCAAACCCTTCAGGGGTCGAGATCTGTTCAACCATACGACGGACAGCCGGACTGCTGTCGATGACGAAGATCGTTGAAGGCACTTAAGTCTCCAATTTTATTGAGCTAGTTCGAGGCTAGCAGGGGGGGTATTCTTTGTCAAGAAAACGGCTAATAGATGCGCCACGCCATTTGAGGTATTCTCCGTAGCAGTCTTCACACAACCCAGGAACCATCCGGATGAGCCAGACGATTCAGGTGGTGTTGTTCGATGCAGCCGAGACGCTGTTTCATGTGAACGGATCGGTGGCCGAAATCTATCTCCGGCATGCCGCGGAATTCGGCTATCCGCGAAAGGCAGACTCGCTGCAGTCGATCACAGAGGCGTTCAGGCGGGCGTTTCGCGATGCGCCTCCGCCGGTGTTTGCAGCGACCGAATCGGCGCAGATTAAACAGAGCGAGCGGCTCTGGTGGTTCGACGTCGTGCACAATGTGTTCTACCGTGTCGGGATGTTCGAGCGGTTCGATGAGTTTTTCGAGCGGGTGTTTGACGTCTTTGCCGATCCGTCTTCATGGAAACTCTATCCCGAAGTCCTGCCGACGCTGAAGGAACTCCGGAGTCGTGGTCTGGAGCTGGGGATAGTTTCAAACTTTGATTCACGTTTGTTCAACGTCCTGCGAGGGCTCGGGATTGCCGAGTATATTGACACGGTGACCATTTCCAGCTTGGCCCATGCAGCCAAGCCGTCCCCCAAAATTTTTGAGCTTGCCTTGGAGAAGCATGCCGTCGAAGCGGCCGATGCGCTGCATGTCGGGGACAGCATCACGGAAGATGTAGAAGGCGCAAGGAAGGCCGGTATTCGGGCGCTGCTGCTCGCGCGTGAAGAAAAGCAGCCGCCACCAGGGATTGCAGCCATACGTGCGCTCGATGAACTGCTCCCACTGATCGCCTCCCGTTAAGCAGTGAAGGGCGGGAAGAAGGACTAGGGCCTGTCAGAGCAGCAAGGGAACCAGATCCTTCGCCCGCCCCTTCAGTGCAAGATCCATGGTCCCGGATTGGGGTGTCGCCTCGAAATTGATCTCGGCGACGAATGCGCCGGTTTCCTTCGCGACCGAGGCGAATCCGGCCGCCGGATACACGACGCCGGACGTGCCGATGACGAGCAGCACATCGCAGGCCCGAAGAGCTGCAGCGCAGCAAGCCAAGTCGTCAGAGCATAACGATTCCCCGAACCACACGATATGCGGGCGAAGAAGACCTTGGCAATGACGGCAGGTTGGAAGGATCGCGATAGGGACGTCGTGATTATCTTCTACGATTCCACAGGCGGTACAGCGGACCTTCCAAATGTTGCCATGAATCTCGGATAGTTTTTCCGAGCCCGCCGCGCGATGAAGACCGTCGACATTTTGCGTAATCAACCAGAACTCCTCGAAGCGCCGCTCGAATTCCACGACTGCGACATGGGCTGGGTTCGGGGTTTTAGTGGCGATCAACTCGCGCCGCCAATTGTACCATTCCCATACGAGCCGCGGATCGCGTGCGAATGCTTCAGGGGTGGCGAGGTCTTCCGCGCGAAAGTTGCGCCACAGGCCGTCGGGACCCCGGAACGTCGGGACACCGCTGTCCGCTGAAATGCCGGCGCCGGTCAAAATCGCCAGGGATCGCGCCGACTCGAGTTTGCGTTTGAGCAGACCCAGATCACTGCCGCTGGCCATCGCCTCATCACCTGTGTCCGGTGGAGGCCGCATGCTATAGTAGGCGCACCAATTTCCGCAATGTATTGAGCCTTGGAGTCGTATCGATGAACAACATTCTGATCGTGGGAGCCGGTTCAGTCGGCGGGTTTTTCGGCGCGCATTTGACGAAGCATCATCCTGGCGTCTCTTTTCTGCTGCGTCCGAAAACGCTGGCGGCTGTCCAGCAGAATGGGCTTCAAGTCCGTAGCGCCTCCGGCACGGTGACCGTTCATCCGCGGGCCGCAGCAGACGCGCGGCAGCTCCCTCAACCGGATTTGATCATGCTGGCAGTCAAAGCCTACGACCTCGACGAAGTGCTGACACAGATCGAGCCGGTGCTCACGGAGCGAACCGTCATTTTGACCTTGCAAAACGGTATTGATACGGAAGACCGGATCATTGAGCGGTTGAAGCGGGATTGTGTCGTCGGCGGAGTCGCGTACATTTACTCGAAGATCGTCGCTCCCGGTGTCATCGACCATTATAAGAAGGGAAGCGTCGTCATTGGTGAACTGATGGGGCACGAAAGCGCACGCCTCCTTGAAATTCGAGAGCTATTCGCCTCTGCCGGCCTCCCGTGTCAGTTGTCCAAAGATATCCGGCGCGCGAAGTGGGAAAAGATGTGCTGGAACTGTGTCTTCAATCCCCTGACGGTTCTGGTTGACGACAAGGTGTCCGCGGCCCTGGACCATCCAGAAATGATGAACGTCATTAGACAGATTGTTCATGAAATTACGGCCGTGTCCGCCGCGCTCAAGGTGCCGCTGCCCCTGGACATGCCGGATCGGGTGGTGAAGTGGACCCAAGAGATTCGGGACATTCACACCTCGATGTACGACGATTGGAAAGCCGGACGGCAGACTGAGGTCCGGAATTTAAACGGCTACATCGTGGAGCGGGGCCATGAATTGGGAATTCCGACACCGGTCAACGAAGCGTTGGCCGCGATGATCAAGACAATAACGGAGAAGCCGCGGACCGGTCCCGGCATCATCGAGATCGACGGCGCGGTCGTTCAGCCGGTGGCCTTTGACCGAATGGCGCTGCGTCAGCTGCCGGCTGA
>DASTQY010000111.1:0-2672 GCA_035761525.1 Nitrospira sp.
CTGCGGCGACCTTCCGAATCAGCCCCGAGCGAAGCATAAGCCGGTGGCTGACGGTTTCGGCTTCACCCGGGTCTTCCCGCAGGGTGGGGAGCAGGAGTTGAGAAGTCCGCATATGTCAGTGGGAGAAGAAGATCCGTTCGAGGTCGTTCCAAAAGGCAAAGATCATGACGCCCACGAGCAGAACCAATCCAACCTGTTGCGCAAGTTCACGCTGTCGCTCGCCCAACGGCTTGCGCAGGATGCCTTCGATCAGGAAGAAAAGCAAGTGACCGCCATCGAGGATGGGGATCGGCAGCAGATTCAGTACGCCAAGATTGATGCTGAGGAGCGCGATCAAAAAAATTACATTGGCCGGACCTTGGGCGGCGGCTTCTCCAGAGATTTTCGCGATGGTCAATGGGCCACCGATGTTTTTGCTCGAGATATCGCCAACGATCATCTTGTACAACCCGACGACCGTGAGTTCCGTCCACTTCCATGTGGCTTCCAGGCCGTTATAGACAGCCATCAGCGGATTCGCCGATCGCATGAGCGATCGATCCGGGCCGGCAATGCCGATCTTGCCGACTTGAACCGCCTGACCGTTGACCGTCGCGCTTTCAGCGAGAGGCGTCACCGACAATGATGTCCGGTGGCCGTCGCGCAAGACATCCACCTGAAGCGTTTTGCCCGGGCTGTCTTTGACGAGACCCGTCATCTGCGTCCAAGTGTGGATCGTGTGACCATCAATCGAAAGTACACGATCTCCTTCCCTGAATCCGGCAGCAGCAGCAGGTTTGCCTGGTACGACTTCATTGACGATCGGTGGGATCTCTTCGATACCCAGGTAATAGCCTGAGTCGTCGTTCCGTTGAGTCGGCGCCGGCGCCTGAATCGGCGTGACCGTGAGGGTCTGGATACGGCCGTCTCGAAGAACCTCGAGTGTCAGCGGCGCGCCTTTACCTTTGGCAGCGGCATCGAGCAGTTCCACGCGCGTGGCAATGTCCCGCCCGTCGATCTTCTTGACTTGGTCGCCGACCATGAGGCCGGCCTTGGCTGCCGGCGAGTCGGGCGCCACGGCTTCCAGAACTGGAGCGATGTCCTTAAATGAGGGGACGGGCAAGGTGTAACCGGTTGCCAGCCAAGCGGCAAAGATCAAGTAGGCTAAGATGAAATTGAATCCCGGCCCTGCGGCGACAATCAGGACTTTCCCCCAAAGACTCTGGTGGGCAAAAGACCGACGGCGATCCTCCGGCGTGATGGCTTCCGTCTCTTCCTCGCCGAAAAGCTTGACGTAGCCGCCCAACGGAATTGCGGACACGAGATACTCGGTCTCACCAACCTGGCGGCCGAGCAGCTTCGGCCCAAATCCCAAGGAGAACTTCAGGACCTTGACGCCCACCCATCGCGCAGCCAGAAAATGGCCGAGTTCATGAAACGCGACGAGAATGCCGAGGACCACGAGGAACCACCAGGTCTTCTGCAAGAGAAGCCAGACACTATCGGGAGACCAAGCTAAAACCGATGCCATCATGTTCATACTCGATGGTTGGGGGTTAGCAAAATGCCGTTCTTCGTTCCCTGTCAGCGGGCCAGTGCATGGACCAGTGAGTCGGCCTTCTCCCGAGCCCACCGATCAGCCTCCAGCGCCACCTCTACTGAACGGACGGCTTGCGGGGCATGCGCCTGCATGGTGCTCTGAATGATATCAGAAATATCGGTGAAACGGATGCCACCATTCAAAAATGCATCGACCGCGATTTCATTGGCGGCGTTCATCGCGGCCGGCATCGTGCCGCCGACACGGAGAGACTCATACCCCAGCCGCAGGCAGGGGAAGCGGTCGTGGTCGGGCTTGCAAAACGTCAGCGTGCCGATTTCGGTCAGATCCAAGGACGGCAAGTCGAGCGGAAGCCGGTCGGGATACCGCATGGCATAGGAGATCGGTGTCCGCATGTCGGGTAAGCCCAATTGTGAAATCATTGAACGGTCTTCGTATTCTACCAGAGAGTGGATGATGCTTTCGCGGTGGATGAGGACGTCGATCCGCGATTCTGGGATGTCGAACAACCAGCGGGCTTCCACCACCTCCAGACCTTTGTTCATCAAGGTGGCGGAGTCGATGGTGATTTTGGCACCCATCTTCCAATTCGGATGCTGCAATGCCCGCTCCGGCGTCACCTCCTGGAGCTGGTCTTTCGGCACGTTCCACAGCGCCCCACCCGAGGCGGTCAAAATCAGACGGCGAACGTCTTGGATGCGATGGCCCTCCAAGGATTGAAAAATTGCGCTGTGCTCGCTGTCGACGGGGAAAATTCTGACGCCTTGACGCCTGGCTTCTTCCTGCATCAACTGGCCGGCCATCACCATTGGCTCTTTGTTGGCCAGGGCAATGTGCTTCTTGCTGCGGATCGCGGCCAGGGTCGGAACGAGGCCGGCGCCTCCGACAATGGCCGATACCACCAGTTCGGCTTCCGGAAGCGAGGCCACGGCGGCCAGGCCTTCCGGTCCGCTCAGGATCTCGACGGGCTGACCGCCGCACCGTTGTTTAAGCCGGGCCGCGCCTGATTCGGTCGGCATGGCCACGGCCAGTGGGTGAAAACGGCGGATCTGCTCGGCCAACATTTCGTCATTGTTCCCGGCCGTGAGGCCCACGACGCGGAATTCCTCAGGGAATCGCTCCACGATGTCCA
>DASTQY010000112.1:0-3655 GCA_035761525.1 Nitrospira sp.
TCGGGCCGATCTTGATACGACGCAGCCTCAATGCCCAGTCGGCGGCTTGAGCCCCCGTCTCGTCGTATGTTGGAAGATGCACTTTGGGCAGGTGTAATGGATGAACTGGCCGCTCGCGACCAGTCGCTTGTTCATCGGCACCTTACACCAGGTGCACAGGCGGTCGGGTAGTTCGGACGTGGAGGCAGGAGCGTTAGGACCTGTTGACATGGCGGCATTGTCCCCGAGCACCAAGAATCTTGTCAACCGAGGCAGGATGAAGCGGTCGCAAAAAAAATTTCCCTGCCGTCATGCAGATGAAAAAAATCGTGGTATAGTTGCACAACATTCCAGCATGAGCTTTTTCACCCACCTACAGAAAGGCGGACTGCCGTATGAGCGTTCCGGTTGGTTCGGAAGAGACGATTTTGCCATCGAGTGCCCCAGCAACTTCTTCCTCCGTCCCGGTTCAGGGCATGGTGGGAGAGGGCAAGGCCTGGGGATTGTGCACCGCCGTTGACCTCCAAGATTGCCACCCTGATTTGATCCGCGATGCCGAGCATATACGGCGCTATGTCGTAGAGCTGTGCGACCTGATCGGCATGCAGCGATTCGGCGAATGCCAGGTCGTCAATTTCGGCTCCGGTCGGGTGGCTGGATATTCAATGGTCCAGCTGATCTCGACGTCCCTGATTAGCGGCCATTTCGCAAACGACACGAACAACGCCTATTTGGATATTTTCAGTTGCAAGGGCTATGACCCGAGTGTGGTCGAAGAGTTTTCCAAAGAGTTCTTCCGAGCACGGCGGTCGACGGCCACAGTCACGCTTCGTTATTGATCAAACCAAAAGGGGGGCGGTGGAACCCATCGCTCCCTTACACACTCAGCCACCGCTGCCGATCATGACTGCTCCAACGATCAAGGATTTTTTCAAGCACCTGCCCGGTAAGTTCGATGCCGAGGCCGCCGACGATCTCGAGGCAGTCTATCAATTCGACTTGAGCGGGTCGCAAGGCGGCCAATATGTGATCACCATTCGGAAGGGCGCGTGTCATGTCAAGGAGGGTAGGCATGACGAGCCGCATGTGACGCTTTCGATGGCGAGTGAGGATTGCGTCAAGGTGTTGAATGGTCAACTCAGTGGGCCGGCAGCGGCCATGTCGGGACGGATCAAAATCACCGGTGATATTGGCTTGGCGATGCAATTGAAGGCGCTGTTTCCCACGATTGGTGAGCAACTCTAGCCTGAAGCGAGCCGTTCTCCCACTCAATCTTCCCGCGAGCACCGGTTGTCTAGCGGTTTGCCGGCACCAGCGGCGGTTCTGAGGGAATTTCCTCAAACACGGTCGGTTCCTGGGTCGCACGGCGCGGGAACCGTTCTTCGAGGATGAGATACATCGTTGGCACAAGAAACAGCGTCAAGAGTGTCGACACACTGAGGCCTCCGACGACCGCCCGAGCCAACGGTGCATTCGTTTCGCCGCCGGTCCCCCAGCCGATTGCCATCGGCAACAGTCCGAACACCGTCGCAAGCGACGTCATCAAGATAGGACGCAGGCGGGTGCGGGCAGCCCGAATGACCGCTTCCTGCAGGGGCAATCCCTTCCGTCGCAGCACATTGGTATAGTCCACCAGCAACACGCCGTTGGACACCACAATGCCGAGCATCATGATGATCCCCATCATCGAGGTCGTCGACAACGTCGTGTCGGTGAGAAACAGCACCAGGATCACCCCGGGAAATCCCATCGGAACCGAAAACATGATGATGAAAGGATCCACCAGTGACTTGAACTGGGCGGCCATGACCATATACACGAGGATCAGGGCGAGAACAGTGGCGAACATCAGGCCCACAAACGTTTCACGCTGCTGCTGAATCTGTCCGGCCAATCGGATACTGAAGCCATTGGGCAATTGCAGTTTGGCAAAGGCGGTTTCGAGGTCCTCGGCGATCGCCCCCAGGTCACGGTTTAACGGATTGGCCGTGATGTGGATTACCCGTTGAAAATACTTGCGATCGATTTTCACCGGTCCGGCGTTCAATTTCAGCGTCGCGACGTTCTTCAGCAGAACCGGTTCGCCGCTTCTGGCCGTCAAGATAATGTTCTCGATGTCGGTCAGATCCTTCCGGTGTTCTTCTGCAAGCCAGGCGCTAATGTAGTACTCATTCCCATTTTGAGGATCGGTATAGATGATCGGATCCGTCTGCCCGTTGCCGTTGAGTGAAAACAGGACGGCGTTGGCGATGTCGGTTTCGCTGATTCCCAGCAGGGCGGCCTTCTCACGATCTACCACGACGTTGACCTCCGGGTAGTTCTCCTCCCGACTGACTTCGATATCGGCCAAGCCGTCTATCTTGTGCATGACACCCTCGACTTGGCGAATGACCTCTCGGGCGTTTTCGAAGTCATAGCCGTAGATCTCAACGTCAACGGCTTTCTGTGAGCCGAAACTGGTCACGCGCTTGACGAGCCCACCCGGATCGAAAAACATTGCAACGCCGGGAAACAACTTGACGATTTTCGGCCGCACGTCGTTCATGATCTGGACTTGATTCCGCGATCGATGTTCCGGCGAAGCCAGGTACACGGAAATGACCGAAGTATGCGGACCCGTGTTGGGATTGAACAAGGACGACCGACCCTGAGCCAGAACACCGGTGCTGGACACGATCGTTTCCAACTCATGGGCCGGGATATTGGTACGCAACACTCGCTCCACCTCAGCTACCTGTTGCTCTGTTTTTTCCACTCGCTGGCCGACTGGTGCACGAAGCACAATGCGAAACTGACTCTCATCCGAAACGGGCAAAAACTCAGTGCCAATCCGCGGGACCAACGCGAGCGACGCTCCGAAGATCACAAGGATACCGACGATGAACAACCTTCGATGAGTGAGTACCCAGCGGAGTGAGTCTTCGAATCCCCGATCCAGCGATTCATACCGCTCGCGACTCCACGTCATGAGACTGACGAACCAGGCCGGCATCGAACGGTGCGATTCCTGTTCCGGCTTCAGGAATTTGAAGCAGAGCGCCGGCGTGACCGTTCGTGAGACGAAAAACGAAGTGAAGAGGGCGATCGCGATTGTGAGGGTCAGAGGAATCAGCAACAGTCTGGCGATGCCCACTACAAAAAAGATCGGGAGAAACACGACAACCGTTGTGACCGTTGACGCGAAAATCGGCATCGCCACTTCCCGGGCGGCTTCCAGAATGGCATCCCAACGACGTTGATTCGTATTGAGATGCCGTTGAATGTTTTCCAGTTCGACGATCGAGTCGTCGACCAGGCGGCCGATCCCCAGCGCCAATCCTCCCAAGGTGAAAACGTTCAACGTTTGGCCAGTGAAATAGAGAACAATGAACGTCACCATGATCGAGAGTGGAATGGCAACTGAGATGATGAGCGTGCTGGTTACATTGCGCAGGAAGACGAGAATAACCGCTGCGGCCAGTAGAGAACCATGCAGGGCTTGCTCGACGAGATTGCCGATCGATTGACGGATGTATACCGATTGATCAAAGGAGATGCCGAGCTTCACGCCGGGCGGAATGCCAATCATTTTCGGCAACGCCGCACGCAGGGCATCGACCACTTCCACGGTATTTGCGATCGGTTGCTTGTTGACACGAAGGTAGACCGCCCGTTTGCCGTCTGTCCGGACTATGTT
>DASTQY010000113.1:0-9511 GCA_035761525.1 Nitrospira sp.
GGGCCGAGCGACACTCGGGAGAGCTCTTATGGGTGCGCCGAAGACGCATTGTCGGCCCCGCTCGGGCTGATCAAGGATCGATTCCACGCTACACTCTTTCAAGTGGCCGCCTGTTAATCGCACGTTAGTCAGCGGAATACGGTGCTTGTTATGAGCGAGCCATGTGTCGAAGGTTTGCAGCTCTGGATTGAGTGCTCGACTGACGCTTAGGCTGCGCATACCGAGAAAATCAGCTCGAAAGTCCCGCTTGAACTGAAACATATTGGCGAGGTCGTCCGCACCGGGAAATCCCAGCTTCGCACCAGAGGGCGCTTCCATGTGAGATGAGTTGGTGACGAAGCCAATCTGCCGATGTAAGGGCGCGCTGCCGAAAGATCGGCGCGATGCGGTCGATCAGTTGTCAGATGCAGGGAAGTCGTCAACCAACCGTCCGGTGGGCTTCTGGAGCCTGCCAAAAACATTGCCGCAGGTATGAAGAGCGCTTTGAGGCACGAATCATCTACACTGGTACGGATTGCAGCGGGCGAGAATAAAGCGAGGCCTCCATCTCGGAGGATCTGCTGTCAGTACGACGGGAGCTATTTCACCAGCCACACGCGGTAGGTTTTCGCAGCGGCCGGTTTCGGAACCTGCAGGACGCCGACGGCGCCCGGGCTCATGACGTCCTCGCCGGTGATCGTTCGCCTCGCTTCGTAGCGACGGCTGACCAAGAGCAGGCCTTGCGCGTCGTAAAAGTCCACCATGATATCGGCTGAGTCGCGCAAGCCTCCCTGATAATGGGTATTGAGCCAATCCAATCGTTTGAGCGCCTGATACTGAATCACGAGTGTACCGGGGCTCTCTTCTTTCACGCTGAGTAGGCGCAGCGCGCGGTTTTGGTCCAATCCTTCTGACGGTACCTGCCCCCCAGCCAATTGCATCCGGATGGCACGGGCGCTCTCATCTGCCGGCAGGTAGGCCTTGACTCGACAGAAAACCGTTCGACCCTGTTCGCCTTGTTCCAATATCTCTTGATCCTGGACGTGACGTGTTGCGAGCGTCCAGGCGATGTCGCGCAAGAGCAAGTGATCGACGATTGATGCTGTGTGCTCGCGGTAGAGGGTCGAGTTGGTGACGGCCTGGCGGAGCGCCTCCCGGCAGGCAAGATCCTTGGCATCGGCGGGTCGCTCTAAGGCTTGAATCTTGTAGCGATAGTCTCCCCAGATCTCGAGACGGGTGCTGGTCGGTTCCGCTGCTTGAGCGCTGAGCGCGAGTAATGCAATCGCCGGAACAAAAAGATGATGACCGATCATGCGATGGGCTGACATGTCCGCCTCCTCAAATAACAGGTGGCAAATTGTTCACCGCCCGGCGGTTATGCTATCACGCATGCGTCGTGGCTTCCACTCTCAGGACGCAGGCCACCGACCTGGCAGTCTCGGACGGCGCCGACGGCTCACTTTGCTAAGTAAACGGCCATTGATTTGTGCAGCCATTCTAATTTGCGTGTATAAAAATCACTCAAGACAACAATAGGATAGCTTGACTTGCGTTTCGTCTTCACGCAGACTCCCAATTTATGGAAGACACGGAACAAACGCTGCTGGCCGGCCTCGCTGAGCGAGTCGGCATTGCGGCGGAATATCACGATATCAGCGGTGTCCGCCACGTCACGGCCGATCACACCAAGCGCGACATCCTTCGAGCGATGGGTTTTCAGGTCGATTCGATTGCGACACTCGCCGTTGCGGTCCGTGAATGGGATGAGGCACCTTGGCGCAGGCCCTGCGATCCCGTCCGCATCTTGCACGACGAGGAAGTGGGCGCACCGGTTGCCTGTTGTTTCGAGCTTGAAGACGGGAAGGAGCGCTCGGTCGTTGTGAAGTGGGAGCTGAAAGACGAATCCGGCCAGTTGTTGCAGCAAGGTCAGGTCGGGCCGGGTCTGGCCGCGACTGAAGTGAAGTTTATTGACGGCGCGCGGCGCGCACGAGTCGAACTGCCCGCGCCCAAAGGTCTGTCGCTTGGATACTATGATTTCCTTATTCGTGCTGAGGGCCTGGTCGGTGGTTCGACCGGCACTCTCAGGCTGATCGTGGCACCGCGGCAATGTTATGTTCCGACGGCATTGGAGGTGGGCCAGCGTTACTGGGGCCTTGCCCTCCAATTATACTCGCTATCCTCCGGACGCAATTGGGGCTGTGGAGATTTTACGGATCTGAATAAAATTGTCGACTGGGCCGGAAAAAGCTTGGGCGCCGCACTCATTGGCCTCAACCCGCTGCACGCCATCCGCAACACTGCGCCGCACAACACGAGTCCCTATGCACCGTATAGTCGGTTGGCGATCAACGAATTGTATATCGACCTTGAACGGCTTCCGGAGTTCTTCGCCTCAGAGGATGCGCAAAAGCAGTATCGCGCGCCGGAATTTCAAGCCAAGCTCCAAGCGCTGCGCGAGAACCGGCGCGTGGATTACGATGCTATTGCGGCTGCCAAGCGCACGATGTTGGATCTGGCCTATCGGCAGTTCCTCAAAGAGGCCTATACCGGCGTGGAGCCGAATCTCGAGCCCCAAACGGCCCGGGCCAAACTGCTCGAGCGATTTATCCAGGCTGAAGGCGAGGCGCTCGAACTGTACGCGATCTTCCAGGCACTTGAAGAGGAGCGGCGGTTGATCCAGCCGAAGCACGTCAGTTGGCAGGAGTGGCCCAAGCAGTTTTTGTCGCCGGGGTCCGCCGCAAAAGAATACGGGAAACGCCATCGGAAGCGGATTCGCTTTTTCCAATACATCCAGTGGATCGCCTCAGAACAACTTCGTGACATCCAGCGCACAGCCGAGGCCGCGGGGATGCCGATTGGTGTTTATAACGATCTGGCGTTGGGTGCGGAACGTACGGGAGCGGAGGCGTGGATGTACCAATCAGTGCTCGCGCTGAATGCTGAGTGCGGCGCTCCGCCGGACGCGTTTGCGCCGGAAGGGCAGAACTGGGGGTTGCCGCCCATCAATCCGGTCGCGTTGCGGCCGAGTCGCTATGAGTTGCTGATTCAACTGCTGCGACGGAATATGCGCTTTGGAGGTGCCATCCGGCTCGATCACGTGATGGCCCTGTGCCGGCTCTTCTGGATTCCCAAGGGCAAAGCTGCAGCGGAGGGCACGTACGTCCATTATCCCTTCGAGGATTTGTTGGCTATTATTGCTCTGGAAAGTGTTCGATCTAAAACAATAGTCATCGGGGAGGATCTCGGCACGGTTCCCGATTGGGTCAGAGACCAATTGTCGAAAGCCGGGGTGCTGTCGTATCGAGTCTTCTATTTCGAGCGGCGCGGTGACGGATCCTGGAAGGCCCCGAATGAGTATCCGCAACAGGCGCTCGCGGTCGTGACGACGCATGATCTGCCTACATTAACTGGATTTTGGTCCGGCGAGGACATTCAGCTACGCTCGGGCCTGGGCGCATTCGGGGATGAGGCTGCTCGTCGTCAAGCCTGGGACGAACGGCAACGTGACAAAGGCCGCATGTTGGCCGCCCTCAAGCAGGAGGGACTGTTGCCCGATGGCGTCAGCGATGATGCCGCGGCCGTTCCTGCCATGACGCCGGCGTTGTGTCGGGCAATTCATACCTACCTATCGCGTACACCGTCATGGCTTGTGCTTGCGAACGTTGAGGACGGCCTGGAGGAAATTTCACAGACCAACCTGCCTGGAACGGTCGAAAACCATCCGAATTGGCGGCGAAAGTACGCCAGCCCCGTTGAAAATCTGGTCGGTGATGAACGAATCCACGAGCTTGGCACGACCTTGCGTTCGACCCGCCCGATCAGCTAAGACGCTGCACAACGGACTCTGCAATAGCTGCCAGCTTTGTGCTCGGTGGCACGGGACTGCCCGCACGCCTGGAAAAGGCCTGTTCCGACAGCCGGAGGGTGAAGCAGTACGCGGAGCCTCTTCAGGCGCCTGTGGGTTGCTTGAGTTCCTCTTCAGGTTCAGACATGCCCAAGCAGAAAAATTGGGTCATTCTTACCATCGCAGCAGCAGTGTTTGTCGTCATCGTGGTGTTGGAAACCGTGGCACCGGCGAATATCGTCGGAGCCTATGCCTTCGTATTGCCCATTCTGCTGGTCGCCACCCTTCACAGCCGTCCTTTAATGTTGGCGACGGTCGTGGCCTGCGTCGCGGCGACGTACCTGGGTCTGCTGCAACCAACGAAGCCGGGCCGCTTCCAGGCGGCCATTATCAATCGCACGGTCGTAGCCGGTGTCTTGCTGATTGTCGCCTACGTGTTGATGACTCGAGAAGAGCGCAAAGTGCGGGAAGAAACAGCGCGCCAGGCCCTGGCGCATCAAACAGAAAGTCTGCTGCGGGCGAACGCCTTGTTGGTCGATGCCAAGGATCAGTTGAATCGCTCGGAACGGTTGGCGGCAGTCGGGCAGTTGGTCGCATCGGTCGCCCACGAAGTGGGAACGCCCTTACATTCCATCGCCTGGCACGTCCAAGCCCTTGGCGAAGAACCCAGCGTCACACCGGACATGAAAAAGCGGATCACGGTTATTGATGAACAGCTCAATCGTGTCGTGCGCATCATCCAGGACCTCCTCTCGTCTACGAGGCAACGGAAACCGGATCCGAAATGGATGTCGGTTAACGAGGTCATCACGCCGGCCACGGTTTTGATGGAGCCGGCTTTTCACGCGAAAGGCGTCACGTTGACGAGCGAAATGGCCATCGGCATTCCATCGGTCTGGGCCGATGCGGAAAGGCTGCATCAGGTCCTCGTTAATTTGCTGACCAACGCGCTGGCTGCAACTGGACAGCCGGGGACGGTCACCGTGCATGCGGGCGCGCGTGCCGCGACTGCGGAAGAACTGGAGGCCGGCCAGCGGGTCGCCCCGGACATGTCGCCGATGGTCGTCACGGTCGCCGTTCGCGATACGGGTGTGGGCATGCCACAATCCGATGTTCATCGGGCGTTCCAACCATTTTTCACGACCAAGGAGGTTGGCAAGGGGACAGGCTTGGGTCTATTCTTGAGCCGGGAAACCGTGCAGGCTCACGGCGGGACACTCTCGTTGATGAGCGAACAGGGACGAGGAACAACGGTGACGATTAGCCTGCCCGGCAAAGTCTTCGTGCCGGAAGGGCTGGCCTAGAGGATGCTATGCAGGCAGCGAAAATATTAGTTGTCGATGATGATGCCGTGGCTCGGGAGCTATTAGCCGAGGCACTGAAGAAAGAGGGGTACGATGTCGAAGCCTTCGGCAGCGGCGAAGCGGCCATTGCCAGGGGACGTGAAGGCCGGGTCGATTTAGTGCTTACGGATATCCGCATGGGCGCCGTAGATGGATTGACGGTTCTGCGAGAATTCAAGCGCATGAGCCAGGACACCGCGATCGTAGTCTTGACCGCCTTCGGATCGTTGGAGGGTGCGATTGAGGCGATCAAACAAGGTGCGTACGACTACCTGGCCAAGCCCTTTAAGAAGGAGGACATTAAGCTTGTCGTTCAACGCAGCCTCGACCACTGCCGCCTGCTACGGGAGAATACAAAATTCCGTGAAGAACTCAAGAGTAAGGACGAATGGTCGCCGCTGGTCGGGAGCAGCCCGGCAATGCTGGAAGTCTACAAGTTGGTGGCTCGCGTGTCCGAGAGCAAGAGCACGGTGTTGTTGCAAGGAGAGAGCGGGACAGGGAAAGAGTTAATTGCACGCGCCATCCACGGGAACAGTCCGAGACGCGACAAGCCTTTTGTCCCGGTGAACTGCGGAGCCTTGCCGGACACGCTGTTAGAATCAGAAATGTTTGGCTACGAGAAGGGCGCGTTCACAGGGGCGGTCGGGACGAAGACCGGACTGTTCGAATCGGCCAACGGCGGCACGCTGTTTCTCGACGAGATCGGCGAGCTCGGACAGGCTCTGCAAGTAAAGTTGCTGCGCGTCATGCAGGATCATGAGGTTCGCCGGGTCGGCGGGACGCATTCCATCAAAGTGGACGTGCGAATCATTGCTGCGACCAATCGGGACTTGGAACAGTTCGTCAAGGAAGGAAAATTTCGAGACGACTTGTTTTATCGCTTGAACGTCGTCCGGATCACCTTGCCGTCCTTGACCGAGCGGCAGGAAGACATTCCCATGCTCGCCCATCATTTTCTGCAGAAGTGCGCCGCCGGAACGACAACTGCCGTGCGAGGTTTTCATCCGGATACCATGGACCTCTTGAAACGATATCGATGGCCGGGAAACGTTCGCGAGTTGGAGAATGCGATCGAACGCGCGGTCTCGCTCAGTCACGGGCCGCTTTTGACGCCGGATGATTTGCCTGCTGCAATTCGACAGACTCCGATTCATGCTGACGCCAAGCCTGAGTCGCCTGAAGCCGCCGAGCCGGTGTGTCTTACACTCGAGGAAGTTGAGAAGCGGCATTTGGTGCGCGTGCTCAAGGAAACCAAAGGGAATAAGGTCAAAGCGGCCAAGATCTTGGGTATCGATCGCCGGACCCTCTATCGTATGGCGGAACGTTTTGGATTGGATCTCGGGGATGAAATCGAGGGCACCGAGAAAGAGACCGGGTAGTGTTAGAGAATGTGCAGAGCGTTCTTGATCAGCCGGAGTTGGTTCATCGCACTCTGAGGCAAGGGCGTCGGCGAATCCTCCCACCGAGTAAAGATTCCATCCTTTCCGTCATACTGCACGTGCAGCCTGAGTCTGGTTGTTTGCTCGTCGGTGGGTGTGACCAAAGCCTCGATACGACTTCTACCCGTGCCGAAGCGCCAGCGCAATAACCCATCCCAGGGTCCACTCATTTCTTTCCGGTATGGGGTTGTCAAATTCTGGTCGTCCTCTCGGTCCACTTCGTATCCGCCATCGGTCAGCACTTGGATGACCGCCATCCGAACGTCCCCGGCCGATGCAGGCAACGTGACGTCGATGACGTCGGGATCATGGGGGATAGTCGGCCCGGCGCAGGCCACGCCAATGAGCAATGACACGGCAACCAGGAGCTGAGTGCTGCGCAAAGTCACTTGGACTTCGTGTCCTTTAGCCGGTACACAAGGTGCGTATCCGTTTGTGAGACTCCGTCGATCGTATGGATACGGCTCAGAACCAGTTGCGTCAACGCATCTTGGTCGGGTACTTCGACGACCGCGATGATATCCGGTTTGCCCCAGCACGGATCGATCGTTTTGATCTGCTTAATCTCCCCGAGGGCTCGCACGACACGGCTGGTTTGTCCCGGTAAGACGTGAATCAAAATATACGCACGGTCGGCCATGACCACTCCACCGTCTACCGGTGCATGGATCGTACAAGGCACCGCCGGAATGGCAGGCTCTTTGCCAACGTAGCGGATACCTGAAGCACCTGTCAATGTGGCGGAAGCGGGTCCCGGGCGCTGATACGGACCGGCGGTAGCGGATTTGGGTCGCTTCATACCTGCCTCACTTTGGTGCGACGACAATGTCGACGGTAAACTGTTCACTGGTGCTGGTCAGTTCGCTTTCTATCCCTCGCGGGTTGCCAATGCGGCCGTCCGGGTCGTAGATGAAACACAGCAGGGAGGTGCATCGACCACGAGCCCGATACCGCTCGATGTCCGCCCGCACCTGGTCTTTCAGGTCCGTCATCGTGAGTCCGGCTCGTGTTTTCTTCGCGACGACTGCCAGACGGTCGTGATTCAGAAGAAAGGTCGTCCGGGAGGCTCCGTTCGTATAGTCTGGCGTCCATTCGTCCGTGCTGATGTCGTCAAACTGCAAGCGTAAAAGTGCGTGAAGCAAATCCTGTACATCTGATTCGTCTTCGACGCTCACGCTCGACCGATATTCGCCTCGCAAGCGTAGCTGCCGCGCGACAAAATGAAAGCGTTGGCAGATGTTTTTGGTGATTGGCAGATGGTCGGCCTCGGGCGACGAAGCGTTTGATACTGAGACGGGTGGAGCGGGGGAAGGCGAAGTCACCGTCGTGGTCGTTGATGGCTGTGACGGCGCCACTTCTCGAGTCGAATACCGGACCGGTTCAGCCGGTTCAGCTGGTGGCAGTACAGGTGGCGAAGGAGAAGGAGGCGGCGCAGTTGCGCTTGACACTGGAACTGTCGGCATCGGTTTCGTCTCCTGGGTTCGAAACAACGATGAGATGGGCTCGATGGGTACTCGTGGTGGTATCGATTGAGTGGGTGACGCCGCACTCACCTCCACAGGCAATGCGGGGGCAGTAGGGGGAGTAATGGCTGCAGCGACAGCCGCTGACTGATCTGTTGCCGTGCTTCGTGTCACGTGCAGGGTTACTGGAGGCGATGATGTCATTGAAGAGGTGACCGATGGAGCCGGGGCTGGAGGTGTAGATGGAGGTACCAGCGTCATCGTTGGGCGGGGGGGCTCGGTCGGACGTTCGGATGGTTCTGGAGTCGTGGGCTTTAGGCCTTGCAACTCAAGCTTCCGATCCTCCAAGGACGCTACCAGACTTCGGATGAGGGCAGCGGTCTGCTTGGGTTCGGCGAACTTATGGTGGCGATGGGCTTGGAATTCCTGGGATTTGTCTCCAAAGGCGCGTTTAATGCACTCACGAAGCTGAAGTTCAGTCCTGGCCTTCGCACCCTCCAGGTAAGGAAACCCTTCCCGTCCAAGATCTTCGACGGTCGGAAGGAACGCTTGCAATTGCTCGATGCTTTGCGTCAGGTCGTCGATCGCAGCTGTTTTCGACCGAGCCCGCTCCGATTTTGCACGTGCCATAGAATGTGCGCAAAGTGTAGCCCACGTCCTGTAGACAGGCAACAAAACAGAAGAAAGTCAGCAAAGACCATTGTAGCCACTAAGCTACACGAAATATCTCAGGCGGCGACGTCCAGAGAATCTTCTTGTCCGCGGACCACAACCGGTTCTGAAGATACTGACTGCTGAGCTTCCGCCGAAGCCATTGCCGCCGCGTGAAGCTGCCGGTTTTTCTCGAGCACGGGATCGAACACATATCCGCAATTGATGCAGCGCCACCCTTGCAGCCACCATTCGCCGCCACTTTCGTGTAGATCGAGGAAGTGGTCCGCTGCCATGTACCCCTGACAACGTCGGCAAGTCATAATGCCCCTCCTTTGTGTACGCCCGCATTAAGCCTAACGGGTACGACAGCTCCTGTTGAGACCCAAAGGCGTTACTTCGAAAGGTGGGCGTAGACCAGGGGAGGCCTCAGTCCCGGGTTCCGCTACAAGTTCAGCTCTTCTCGAAGAAAGTACGTAATTACCAGTCTTTGAATGTGCCGCATTTCGTTGACAGTTCATGTCACGGGATACCGTGCATTACGTTTTTGGAGGGCTGGGGCAGGCCGAACGGGAACTCTTCGGCGAGGGGCTTATGAATCGACGCCGACCGGGAGAGGGAAGCAAGAATGAGTTTCGAGGAGAGGAGAGGATTATCCGCGCTTAATGTGAATGAGAGGACCCTGAATTGTCGTTGCTTTCAACGGAATCTGAGAGAGGTATGTCGAGATGACCTGGATAATACTGCCTTTTCCAATCGATATAGCTCAACTGAAGTAAAGCAATATAATTT
>DASTQY010000114.1:0-6955 GCA_035761525.1 Nitrospira sp.
CTCGCCGCCGGCCGACGGGACCGTCGAGGGGTCCTGCCACTGGATGCGGTCGGGAAACCGGATACCGAGCTCCTGTATGCGGCTCGTTCCGACCTCGAGCACCTCGACTTCGAGCGCCACCTCGACCCTTCTGAATGATGGCCATCCCTTCAGGTGTGACTGGTACCGGGCGATCGGGCTTCTTCAGCTCCTTCGTCAAGAGTTCGATAAAGTCGTAATCGAAATCCGAAGCCGGTAGTGTGGTGAAGGCGAAGCGCCGTCCGGAGTTATAGACCGTGCCGTTCAAGATCACGCGGGGAATATCGCCGCGTTGCTCCCGCTTGTAGAGCTGCGCGAAGGTCGTGTGACCGAGAAAGTCCCCGTCCCAGACTTCCGACAGCGAATAGGCGAGCTTCGTCGGGTTCAGGGCACGGAAGAATGCGAGTTGGCGGAACAGAGCGCTCCGCTGGAAATTCGACTGCATCGCTGTCTTATAGATGGAGAAGAATTCCCGATACCGTGGAGAGAGCCCGTCTTCACCGAGCACCGGTTCCGACCTGGGAGGTTTGTTGGTCACATAATAGGCCGTGGCCAGACTGCCGCCGGACACGCTCGACATGTAGCTGACGGTTTCCAACACGCTGCGTTTCTGCGTGCCGAAACGAACGGGGAGCTCCGCCAGTGCTTCCAAGGCGCCGGCGGCGAATGTCGCTGCACGACTGCCCCCGCCGGAAACCGCAAGCCCAACCATGAAGTCCTGGTCAGGCAACGGGGCGAACAACGCTTCGGCATGTTCCGGCTGTGCGGGAAGTTCGTGAATCTTGGCAAAGCATCCGGTCAGGAGAAGACCAACAGTCAGCACGAACGTCATACGTCTCATCACTCTTTGATGCCTCCCTTTCGTCGTTCGTTCTCTCGTATCGTCTGAAAATAACAAAAGCCTGCGTGTTCGACGAGCTTTTTCGCGATCGCGCCTGCGACCGTTTCCCATCCGGCGGCGATTCCCATTCTGTGTGCTGAACGGCTGCCACCGCCGACGGCTTGCCGGCTTCTGAAATGACAGCCGCCTTCACCTCTCGGCATTGCCTTGTTGAAGTCGAGAGTGTTGCGAAGAGCGACGGCGGAAACCGCGCAGCCTGTGACGAGCAGCGCGATGAGAAGAAGCGCAACCGGACACCAGCCCATCAGGGTCACGGGCACCTCAAGAACGACGACCAGGATCCTTGCTAGAGCCTAGGGCGAATGCTTTTTGTCTTTCTGCATGATCTTGTCGGTCCAAGCCAGCAGAATGGCCGAGCCCAAAAAGGTCATGTGGATGAAAATCTTCCACTTGATGTGTTCAGGATCCTCGTTCGCGACGTCGACGAATGCTTTGAGCAAGTGAATGCTCGAAATGCCAATGAGGGAGGCCGCCAATTTGACTTTAATCGTGCCAGGATCCACATGGGTGAGCCAATCCGGCCGATCTGGATGGCCTTCAAGGCTCAACTTGCTTACAAAAGTGGCGTAGCCCCCGATAATCACCATGGTCAACAGATTGGCGACCATCGTGACGTCGATCAGTCCCAGCACGCCGAGCATGAATTTGGTTTCTTCAAGGCCTTGAATGTGCACCACCATTTCCCAGAGCTCGACCAGGAATTTATAGGCGTAGAGCAGTTCGGCCACGATCAAGCCGCCGTAAAGCGGGGCTTGGATCCAGCGGCTGGCAAAGACGACGGATTCAAAACCGTGCTCGAGCGCGTTGGTACTGTCTGTGACGGTTGAGCCAAGGCGTTGATCGGACATGATGCTCCCGGTGTCTGCGAATGCGTTCAACGGAGGAAGGACCTGATGGGGGCTGTATCCTAGAGGGCTGGACGGTCTCTGTCAAATATTTCGCATCACCGACTTAACGTAAAAGGAACACCATGATTGAGGTGCGTCGCAGGAGTACTCCCGCAGTCCGCTTAGGTCGAAGGGATGGTGAGCGTGACTGTCGTGCCCTGAGTCAGGACGGATGTAATGGAGATACGGCCGTGGAGCTTTCTCGCTCGAGCGCGCATGTTCTGTAAGCCCATACCCATACCCTGCTTCCGCCGGTGGAGGGGAGAGAACCCGTGGCCGTTGTCGATGACTTCCAGGCGGATCTTATTACCATGTCGCCGCAGGATCACCATCCGCTTATCCGCTTTGGTATGCCTGATGCTGTTGCTCAACGCCTCTTTGGCGATGGCCAGGACATGAGTCCGCTGCTCCGGAGCCAGCCGCAGGCCGGCCTCGTCGTCAACCGTGACAACGATCTCTCCGGCGCCCGTCGCCATGAACGATCCCGCCAGGGTCCGAAGCGTATCGGCAACGGTTTGCTCGAAAACTACGGGAGGCTGCACGTGAGAAATAAATGACCGCACCTCACGGATCACATTATTCAACTGGCCGACAGACTGTTCCAACCGTTTGGCGTTTGTTCGTGAGATCCGCTGTATGCGCTGTTTTGTGAGTTCGAGTCCCATGCCGACGGCATAGAGAGACTGCAGGAGATTGTCGTGAAGGTCTTGACTGAGTCGCTCTCTCTCCTCAAACGCCTGGAGGACCGCCACCTCGCTGCGACGCAGCGCCTCTTCCGCCCGTTTCTGCTCGGTAATGTCAGTTCCGATGGTGACCAGACATTCTTTACCGTTGAGCACGATCACTTCCGTGGATGCAAGGAACTGACGAACCTCTCCACGTTTCGATTTAAGCGGAACCTCCAGGTTTCTGATGGTGCCCTTTTTCCGGAGGCGCTCAACAAATTGCTGCCGTGCCTCGGGCTGAGGCCAAATTCCCAGGACGGAGGTCGTCTGGCCGATTACCTCTTCCCGTGTAAACCCGAAGACTTCCAAGGCTGCGTCATTGATATCCAGGCAGACGCCGGTTTCCAAGTCTGTAATGCCGATCGGGTAAGGACTCGAGCGAAACGCTTTGCTGAACCGCTCCTCGCTGGCGAGGAGGGCTTCTTCGGCCCGTTTGAGATTGGATTGGTCGACGTACAAACCAATGGCCGTCGAAACGTCCCCCACCTCGGAGTGAACGAAGACGGGCCAAAGCAAGAGGTCCAGCACCTTGCCGTCCTTACGGCACCGCCGCAGTTCGATTGGACCGTGGATCTCCCCGCGCAGTCCGCGCTCCCAAAGCGACTCAGCCCTGGCCGCTTCTTCTTGAGGAACGTAAGGCAGTTCACGGCCCAAGACCTCCTCCTCCGACCATCCGAACAAGCGTGTTGCCGCTTGATTCCAACTTGTGACACGGGCGGCGAGATCCAAGCTGATGATCGGAAGGGGGGACTCACGGACGAGTGTTTGAAGCAGCTGAGTCGTTCTAGCCAGGCCGGCCTCCGCTTGTTTCCGATCGTGGATGTTCTGCATGACTGCGATGAAATACGCGGGAACACAAGCGCCGTCGCGGACCAGAGAGACGGTCATCTCGACCCACACCCAGACCTCGTCGCTGCGGCGATACCGCGTTTCCATGGAGAACGAGGGACGTTTGCCGCTGACCAATTGGCGGATCTGATCGAGAATCAGCTGGAGATCGTCGGGATAAACGAAGTGCTGGAACATGCACCGCGTCATCGTTCTTGATGAATATCCCAGCGTCTCGCAGAGGCGAGGATTGACTCTGAGGAACTGTCCATCCAAACCGAGTTGGGCGATTCCAACGCCGGCATGTTCGAAGAGCGCCCGCCAGCGTTCTTCGCTTTCCCGCATATAGTCTTCTGTGAGTCGGCGTGCGGTGATGTCCTCACACACGACCAGGGTAAGGATCTGTCCTTGATGGTCCATGACGGCCTGCGCCCGCTCTTTCACCCACAGCGTGCTGCCATCTTTCCGCACCTTTTGGATTTCCCACTGAAAGACTTTCATTGGGCTGGCCGCGCAGACGGTGAGTTGTCCGAGGACGGCTTGATGTTGAGCTGGCTCAAAGACTTTCAGCACGGACTCACCGATCAGCTCATCGGGTTGATATCCAAGCTCCGTGGCGCCGAATTGGTTGACGGAGACGACCGTTCCATCGGCTGCGAGCGTGAAATACATCGACGGATTATTGTCGTACAGCAGCCGATAGCGAGCTTCGCTGACTTGCAGCGTGGATTCGACTTCAAGACGACGGCGGGTTTCCTCCTCCAGAGTGACGACCCCATGACTGGGGGTAAGGCCGTTTCGAGCTACGCCGCTGGCGGTAGAGGCAGTATTTAGCGTCGCTGTGTCCGGGAGGCTCGGGTCAGGCTCATGCTTGCCGGCTGGGGGTGAGGCCATCGAGCGGTCCTGTGTGCGGCGGGCCATCGGTCTCCTTGAAGAAGGCGGCACACGAATCGAGTGGTTTGGCAGCTCAGTGTTCAGGGGCTAGCATAGGGCGGTTGGCCTCGAAATTCCAGTAGGTGCTGATCGTCCTCCTCCACTGCACAGCGGGCAGGTCCTCACGCTAATTCCCGGCGGAGTTGCTGGACGACGCGTTCGCTCAACCCCGCTTCGCGAAGGTCCTCTTCACTGGCTTGAGCCACATTCGCTAGGCTTCCGAATCGCTTAAGCAGCTTGGTGCGGGTGATCGAGCCAACGCCGATTACCTGATCGAGATGGGAGGTCACGAGCGTTTTCCCGCGAAGTTTGCGATGGTATGTGACGGCGAAGCGATGCGCCTCGTCGCGGATCCGTTGTAGGAGATGAGTGGCCGGCGAATTTGCACGCAGCACGATTGGATTTTTTCGCCCGGGGAGATACACCCGTTCATCTTTCTCCCCCTTCGCTTTGGCCAATCCGATGATGGCAAGGTCGGACTGTCCCAATTCTTTGAGAGCGGATCTTGCGAAAGCCAACTGGCCCAACCCTCCGTCGATCAAGATCAGATCCGGGCGAGCGAGATTCTCCATCCCGCCGTATCGTCGAGTGACGACTTCCTGCATGCTCGCAAAGTCGTTGGCGCCTTGAACGGTGGCGATCTTGAACCGGCGGTAGTCGGACTTTTTCATGCGACCGTCTTCCCAGACGACCATAGACGCCACTGACTGGTTGCCCATCGTATTGGAAACATCAAAGCCTTCAATGCGCTTCGGCGCCGTCTCAAGCCGGAGGACACGTTGCAATTCATCTCCGGCCTGCCGGTCTAGCTCCTGGTTGCGCAGGTGCTCGGCCAGCGCGGCTGCCGCGTTCTCTTCCGCCAACAGCACGAGTTGATGCTTCGTGCCGCGCTCCGGTGCCAGCACCCGGACGGTTTCACCGCGTTTCTCGGACAACCAGCGACCCACGAGGTCGGCATCCGGAATGTCCAGCGGGATCAGCAATTCCCGGGGTGGTTGCCCTTCCTTGTTATAAAACTGTTCAATGGACGAGCGAACGAGCTCTTCATCAGTGGCATCGGCCGATTCGAGCCAGAAAAAGTCCTTGCGGCCAATCAACAAACCTCCCCGCACAAAGAGCAGTTGCAGGTCGACGGAAGCCCCATGTCGTGCGAGACCGACGACGTCCTGATCGATGGAAGCGGTTTGCGTGATTCGCTGCCGCTCGAGCGTGCGCTCGATCTTGAAGATCCGATCCCTCAACCTGGCCGCCTCCTCAAACTCCTCACGAGCCGCGGCGGCTTCCATGTGAGTACGGAGTTCATCAACCAGTTCTCGGTCGTGTCCTTCCAAAAACTGACGTACCTGTCGGACGATCCTGTGATAGTCCGTCTGCGTTTGCTGTCCTGTACAGGGCGCCATGCAGCGTTTGATCTCAAATTCGATACAGGCCCGTTCGGCGGTTCCATCAATGTCAATCGTGCAGGTGGCGAGCGGAAATACACGTTTGATGACTTTGAGTGTCTCGCGCAGAGCACTTGCCGGCGTATAAGGTCCGTAATAGAGGGCCCCATCCTTCTGCACCCGTCGGACGATGGACAGCCTGGGAAAGTTGTCCTTAATGGGGAGGCGAAGATAGGGATACTGTTTGTCGTCACGCAGCACGACATTGAAGCGGGGCCGGTGACGTTTAACGAGATTGCTCTCAAGGATCAAGGCCTCCAGTTCGGAACGCGTGACCATCGTCTCCAGATCGGCGATCTGACTGACCAGTAAAACTGTCTTGGGCGTATGGTCTGCGCCTTTGAGAAAATACGACCGAACGCGGTCGGCGAGCCGGGCGGCCTTGCCGATGTACAGCACCGCTCCGGACTGGTCCTTAAACAGATAGACGCCGGGCTGGTCGGGCAGGTTGGTCAGTTTGGTTTCAAGTGCGGGATTTGCTGCAGCCATGCCTCATTCTACGAGTCCGACTGCGTACCGGGCAAGGCAGCGCTATCTGAGCGAGCGCACGAAGGAGGGGCTCACGGTCCCGCGCGCAACTTCCGCCACCGGGCCTTTCATCGTGAGACTGAAATCCGGCGCGACATCGATCGTCAAGGTCCCCCCCGGCATCTTTACCGCCACCGGACTGGTGACCAAGTGGAGCCGGACTGCGGCGCTCGCGGCCGCACAGGAAGAGGAACCGGAGGCCTGCGTTTCGCCAGCCCCGCGTTCCCAAATTAAGATGGTGAGCTCCTTGGGGCCGGTTGGAACCGCCAATTGGACATTGGTTCGCTTGGGAAAGAGAGGATGATGCTCGAGCTTCGGACCCAGGGTGAGGAGGTCCTGTCTGGACCAGGACTCTCCAGCCGGTTTGAACACGACGCAGTGCGGATTGCCTACGCTGACGCCGGTAAATGTTAATGAGCGCCCGGCTGCATCGATCGGCTGCTGGATCAACTCCTTGACCGGCAGCGTGCAAGGCAACGCACCCGGAGAAAATGTGGCACGCCCCATGGCGACGGTGACCGCACTGGCGTCACCGTGCCGGTCAACATGTAAATCGATCGTCACGAGCCCGCCTTTCGTCTCCACCGTAAAATGTTTCTTCTTCGTCTTGCCGGTCGCATGGAGATAACGGGCGAAGATGCGGAGGCCGTTGCCGGATTTTTCCGCTTCGCTGCCGTCCGGGTTGAAAATGCG
>DASTQY010000115.1:0-3125 GCA_035761525.1 Nitrospira sp.
TTCGATGGGTTGAACTTTAGACTAAAGCCATGACTACCGACGAACTCGAACGTCTCCTTGCCCAACAGCCGCTCGGTGTTCTGCACCGTCTTGCCCGCGGCAGAGTGCATCGGCATTTTCGCGCGGGAAAGCGCCGACTCATTGAGCTCTTGCTCCGTCATTCGGCCGAAAACCGGGCAGGCTTTGAATCGGACTTGCTGGCGCTGATTAGTGAGCGTGAAGCGAGGCCTGCGATCCAACCTGTTCGGCACCAGCGATCCGAACGCCCAAAGACATCGCAGCCCGGACACCGGCTTCATTCAGCGCACCATGAGCCGGATCATCACGAGCCTGCGGCGTCGTTAGCCGCCTGGCTCGAAGGAATCGGCGTGCCTCTCCCTCAACCGTTCGTTCCGGATCCGTGGCAGGAGGACTCGCTGGCCAAGCTGCAAAGCGGAGACGTGATCGTCAGCGTGCCGACAGGCAGCGGGAAAACGTATGTTGCGGTGGAAGCGGCACGACGTGCCATGGACGAAAACCGCACCGTCATTTATACCTCGCCGCTGAAGGCGCTTTCGAATACGAAGTACACTGAATTTTGCCGCATCTTTGGAGCAGACCGCGTCGGCATCCTGACGGGCGATCGTCGCGATAACGGGCAGGCTCCCCTCTTGATCATGACCACTGAGATTCTGCGCAATTTACTTTACGACGCAGCTGGTGGCGAGATAGACCTGCGGCTCGATACGCTCGGATTGGTCATCTTGGATGAATCGCAGTATCTGGCCGACCCGGAACGTGGAGTCGTCTGGGAAGAGACCATCATCTTTTGTCCGACGCAGGCGAGACTGTTGCTCCTCTCCGCCTCAATCGGGAATCCGCACGACATTGCGGACTGGCTCACGTCCATCCGTTCCACGCCCTGTCACTTGATCAAGCACAGTAAGCGAACGGTGCCCTTGCGTGCCGGGTATCTGCACCCAGATGGCAAGCTCACGCCACTCTTCCGCACCATCGGGATACCCAGCGGCCATCCGGTGCATTTGCATCCTGAAGCCAAACGACTCTTCGCCCGCTACGAAGACGAAACGATGCCATCTGGCAGGCGCCGCTGAGCAGCTACGCCCAATCTCCAACCGACGGGATCTCGCAGGACGTGAGGCTCTTAACGGAGCGCGACGGGAAGGTCACGCCTCTGGTTAGGACAAGCTGGTCCTTGGTTTAGAATGCGTAGCTAATGCCGAACGTGACGCCGTGCCGGAAGCTTTGAAGCTCCGTGAGGGGAAACTCGTCTGAGCCGCCGATGGCATTGTGAAAGGTGACGGTTCCGTCGACAGTGCGGTTCCACCAGAGGCGATAACCGACATTCGCATAGAAGTTTCTGAAAATCATGTAACGGGCGCCCACATCCACATCAGCCCCGATGCCATAACCCACCATGGAGATGCTTGGATTTTGGTTCAGGTCTGGACGCAAATGGTGAACATCTGTGTTATCGACAATGCTCACAGGAATCAAAACCACCGTCCCCAGAACACTCAATCGTCGCGTGAAGCGATACTCAGTCGATGCTCCTAATCTGATGGAGTGCCACTGAGTCGTGTTGGTGATAGCTTGAATGGAGCTGCTGACGGTGGTATTGGGGCTGCAGAGCGTTTGGTTTCCGGGGCTGCCCGGATCAAGATCCAGCGTTTGACCAGCAGTCGAACAACTCGCCTGGCCAAGGCCGTTGGCGCTGTAACGCTGATACCAGTATTGATATCCAGCGAAAAGGTCCAGCCAGCCGCGCGATTGAGGGAATTCTACGATGCGCCGGCCGACGTCGGCGTTCAGATACCACGTGCTGTCGCCCTTGAGGTCACTGAAGGTCCGGGACGACGGCGCTCCACCATCAACGGACAAATAATCATCGTCCGTGAGACGTCCGCCTCCGACCGTGCCATAGCCGGCAGTCAAACGACCGAACCATGATGGCGTGACCCAAAAACGGACCGTGCCCTCGACGATGTTCGTTCCGGTGTCTTTATAAGTGAGCTTCGAAGTTGGATTTCCCAAACCGGCAATGCTCGAGGCATTGTGAGCCCACTTGGTCTCTCCCTGGGTGATGACCCAGCCACCCAGGCCGACCTCCACCCTCGGACGCCGCTCACTCCCGCCATCCTGCGCGTAGAGATGAGTCGCCCCCCCTATCAGCGAAAGCAAAGCGAGGAGGCCAGCGGCCAGGCGCGACCGCAGCATCATCGTCTTGCGCCTCCCCGCTGGATGGTCACCGTATCAATGCAACGTTCGACCGACTCCGGCATCACTCGCTGACAGGCCGACCGGATATCTTCGGTCGTAAACGTTCGCTGCACGACAGCAGACCACCAGACCAGCCAGGTTCCCAAGACGAAGGCGGCAAAGATCCCGACGCACCATTGCACGATCAGCTTAACCGGGACCGCTCGTGTGGAAGTCTTGGCGAGCAGTGCCTCGTCATCCGCCACTACATGGAGACTGGGCATAGTAAAACTCCAGCAGGTCTAGGACACCGGCCCCTATCCTACTGGAGTTTGATCGATCTGAACATTATTTTGTGGTTCTTGTGTCGTCGCGATGGCATGCGAGCGCTTGACCCCTGGCCCCCGGACCTGTATAACCGCTGGCTGCCTCTTCAGCATGGCTGAGACCGCGTGTTGTGCCTGAGATTTCCTATTCACGTCACTCAGATCTCGGCATTCACTCACTCAGCACTCCAGCAGTTCTTCAGAGCGCCCGTAGCTCAATGGATAGAGCACCAGACTACGGATCTGGGGGTTACAGGTTCAACTCCTGTCGGGCGCACCATTTCTCAATAACTTCTGAAGCACAATCTTACGCAAATAATTTCCTAAGCGAAGGGCTAGTCTCCTTGCGAAAACTGGCCCGCTTGGTGGGAAGCCGGATCAACGTCACGACACTTAGATAAGCAACCCAACCAGCGCTGCGTTGACGTTTGTCTTGACGATCCGTGAGGTACCCACGGTCGCCACAAACTTGTGGTCAACAGCCTGTTCAACTAGCTCTCGCCAGAACGGACGAGAATCCCTTAACACTGCGAAGTTCCAAGACGAATGGAATCGCCTTTGCTGCTCGCTTAAAGGCACGTAGTCAACGCAAGGCTCAAC
>DASTQY010000116.1:0-4774 GCA_035761525.1 Nitrospira sp.
TCGCGCGAACGGGTCGAATTCTTCGCCTCCATCAAGTTGGCGATGTTTCTGTTTCTGTTCATCGCGATCACGGCGACCATCGGGACCGTCATTCAGCAGGGCGAGCGGGCTGAGACCTACATCCAGGAATATGGAGAAGACGCCTATCGCTGGTTTCTTCGTCTTGGCTTCACGGACGTGTACCACACGTGGTGGTTTACCGGACTGCTCGGGCTGCTGTGTGTCAACTCGCTCACCTGTTTCTACAAGCGTTTCCCGGCCGTCTGGCGGTCCATGAAACAAGACAAGGTCAGCGTCTCACTCGCTTTCATTAAAGGGATGAAACAGCAGGCCGAAGTCGTGGTGCAGGGCACCAAAGAATCAATCGCACAGCAGTTGGCCCAGCACTACGTCGGGAAGGGCTATCGGGTCCTGGCCAAGAATGAGGCGGGGGAAGTGACGCTGTACGCGACGAAAGGAGTCATGGGGCGCGTTGGCGCGCACATGGCGCATTTGAGCGCCACGGTGATCGTGCTCGGCGGACTACTCGGAAGCTATTATGGGTTCCAGGAATTTGGCGTCTGTCTGGAAGGCCAGACCTATCATATTCCTCGTGGCAATTTCGATTTGAAAGTGGACAAGTTCTGGATTGATTACCACGAGAACGGCGCGGTCAAGTCCTATAACAGTACGCTCACCGTGCTCGAGAGCGGCGAGTCGAAAATCACGAAGACGATTACCGTCAACGATCCGCTTGTGTACAAAGGTATCTGGTTTTATCAATCCAGCTACGGGGATGCCTGGGATCAAATCGAAGTGGCGCGGGTGAACATCAAAGACAAGCAGACCGAGAAAATCGTCAAGACCATCGACTTGGAATGGCAAAAGGAGCACACGCTCTCGGATTTGAACCTGAAACTGGCCATTACGGACTTTGTTGCAGACTTTGCCTTCAATTCAACGGAAAAAAAGGTGTATTCCAAGACGATTGAGCATGCCAACCCGGCGATCAAGCTGACGGTCAACGAGCGCAGTACAGTTCAGGCAACTCCTTGGATCTTCTATCAATTCCCCGATTTGTTCGAGATCAAAGACTCGAAATACCAATTTGAATTGATCGGCTACAAGCCGAAAAAGTACACAGGGCTGCAAATCGCCAAGAATCCCGGCATCAATATTGTGTGGATCGGTTCCACAATGATCGTCGTGGGGATCACGCTCTCGTCGTTCATCTACCATCGCCGGTTGTGGACGAAGATCATCCCATCAGGGGACAGCGTGACCGTGCACGTCGGCGGCACGACGCACAAGAGTCAGATCGATTTTCAGAAGGAGTTTCGGAAGCTGACGGAAAAAATACGAACACTTGAGGCGTAGCCGACCGGCTTCTTTCTGGCTGGGTCTTCTTTGAAGGGGTGCCGCACCGGAAGAGGAAGCGGCCTGCCAGTGGTCAAAGGCCACCACTCTTGGGTATGATAAACGGGTTCGATTGAACCCAGTGAACGACGGAGGATACGATGGCCCGTTCATTGTTTCTGTTCGACATGACCTTCTGGCTCTATCTGGCTTCCCTGACCCTGTATGTCGCCTACTTATTTGCGCGCCGGCCTGCGATGGCTTTCGCACCTGCCGGCCATCCGACCGAGGACTTCGATGAACGGGACGGAGCTTGGGCCACTCAACTGGGGCAAGTGGCCACGTTGGTGACGGTGTTCGGCTGGATGGTCAACACTGCGGCGTTGCTGACCCGCGCGTTCGAGCGGTTAGAGCATTCCGGTACGTTCGCTCCCTGGTCCAACCAGTTCGAAGCGATGGCCTACGTGTCCTGGGCGATCATTCTCGGGTACGTGCTGCTGGAACTCCGGTACAAGATCAAGGCGATCGGCGCATTTGTCGTCGGCATCGGCTTCATTGCGATGGGAGCTGCCTCCCTCCTTCCATATCGCTACCAGACGGCTGAGCCTCTCGTGCCGGCGCTCAATAGTTATTGGATTTACATTCACGTCTCCGTGACCTTGACCAGCTATGCGGCGTTCGCGATGGCCGGTGGTCTTGGAGTCATGTATTTGTTCAAGGAACGGGCCGAGCAGCGGGGCAGCCGGTCACGTTTTTACGCTGCCTTCCCGGACCTGGAAACGATCGATGAGCTGGGCTATAAGGCCATTATGATCGGATTTCCCATGCTCGCCTTCGGCATTATTTTGGGCGCTATGTGGGCGAATTACGCCTGGGGCGGCTATTGGAGTTGGGACCCGAAAGAAACCTGGTCGCTGATCGTCTGGCTCATCTATGGCGCCTATATCCACGCACGAATGACGAGAGGCTGGGAGGGCCGGCGTGCCGCAATCTACGCCGTATTCGGCTTCTTAATGGTCATTTTTTGCTTTTGGGGTGTGAATTTCTTACTGTCCGGTCTGCATGCCTATGCCTAATGAGTTCCCCTCACGCTCCAATGCAAGCTTATTGGAGCAACATAACTTTCCGCTCGCATGTGATTGAAGCGGGCGGCTCAAGCGAACTTGGTATGTACCTCCTCGGTTTCTCGCTCACTGCGGCCTTGCTTGATGAATGGTGCGTCTTCGCGCGCCGGGGTGGGCGGGTGATAAAAGAACCGTTTTGAGCATCCCGCAAGACAGGCGTGGAGAATCAACCGTGGTAGAGCAATCAATTCCAGTCACAACTCCAGGGAACGGAACCTCACGCGTGCTGATTTTGGCCGTCGGCACGGCAATTCTCGTCGCCGTTTTCACTCTGGTTTGGCTGCAAAGCGCGAAGTATGAGCCCCTCGTTGTCGGGAAACCGGCCCCTGATTTTTCGCTTACCGATCTGAACGAAAAACCCTATCGTCTGTCCGATTTTCGGGGGAAGGTTGTCTTTTTGAACTTCTGGGCGACCTGGTGCAAGCCTTGCCGCGAAGAAATGCCTTCGATGGAAATCCTGAACAAGAATTTTGAAAAAGATGGGCTGGTGATTTTAGCCGTCAGTATCGACCGCGTCACCACGACAAAGGACATTCCTCCGTTCGTCAAGGGCTTGAACCTGACCTTTCCGGTCTTGGTCGATTCCTGGGGGCGGACCGACAAACCCTATAAGCGGATGGGTGTCCCCGAAACGTTTATCATCGATCAGGAAGGCATCATTCAAGAAATCGTCATTGGACCGCGTGATTGGACGAGGCTCGACAGCCTCCAGATATTGACGAAGCTGCTTCACGTCACTCCGAAGACGGCCGGGACTCCTGCACCACTTGCAAGAGCTTCGATGGTGGATCAGGGATGAAATTTCTTGTGACTGCCGCACTCCTGTCTGTATTCGTGACGATGGCCGTATCGGCCTCGAGCCAGGCCGGCAGCGCGGCATCAGTGGCGCAACGTGGAATCGTCAAGCCCGGCGAGCCGGCCCCCAACTTTCAGCTTCGCGATATGAACGGGCGGATTGTCTCTCTGTCTGAATTGCGAGGGAAGGTGGTGCTGCTCAATTTCTGGGCCACGTGGTGTGGGCCGTGCCGGGTAGAGATGCCGGCCATGGAACGTCTTTACCGGACGTACGATCGAAAAGACTTCGAGATCCTCGCCGTCTCGACCGATGCGCAGGGAGTGGCGGTCACGAGGCCGTTTCAGGAGGAGAACAAGCTCACCTTCCCGATTCTTCACGACGCCGATTTTCGCGTCGGGTTGTCGTATGGGGCACGGACGCTGCCGATGACATTCATGGTCGACCGTCAGGGCGTGGTGCGGCAGCATATTTTCGGCGCCCGTGACTGGGAAGCTCCCGAAGCACACCAGTTAATTGAGATGCTGATGAAGTCATAGAGATTTACCTTGTCCGAATCGCTGACTCAGATTTCGATGATTGCGGCCTTTTCGGCGGGATTGCTCTCGTTTGTCTCGCCGTGCGTGCTGCCGCTTGTTCCCTCCTATATTTCCTACATCACAGGTTTATCAATCGAGCAGCTGACCGATGCCAATGCGCGGTCGCAGTTCAAGAGAGCGATCGTCGTGAATGCTCTTTTGTTCATTGCCGGCTTTTCCGTCGTTTTCATTGCCTTCGGAGCTTCCGCCAGTTTCGTCGGTCAGCTGCTCATGACCTATCAGGAGCACATCCGGCGCATTGGTGGCCTGCTGATCGTCATTTTTGGCCTCTATCTGCTCGGCATTCTCAACATCAATTTCTTGCAGATGGAACACCGGTTTCAATTCCGGAACCGGCCGGTGGGATACCTGGGTTCGTTTTTAATCGGAATCGCGTTTGCAGCCGGTTGGACGCCCTGTGTCGGGCCGGTACTCGGCACCATCTTGCTTTATGCCAGCACCACCGATTCTTTGCTCGACGGCGTGTTCTTGCTGACCAGTTATTCGCTGGGTTTGGGTTTACCGCTGTTCTTGACGGCCTTGGGTGTCGATCGTTTTCTGGCCTATTTTAAGCAAGCGCGCGCCTACCTGTGGGGAGTGTCCACTGTCAGCGGTGTGTTGCTTGTCATCGTCGGCGTGATGATCTATGCCAATTCACTGACGATGATTACGAGTTTTTTGGAGCGGCATGGCATCGGCTGGTATCTAGGTCAGTAGCTTTCATAGACCCGTCCCCATTTCTCTCCATATTCTTCGACAGACTGGTCAAACAGGGCGTCATTCTTACCCGCCCACCCAGGTGCACCGAGACGCGCCCTTTACCCTGGAAGGCCGCAGCAGGCGAAACGCCGAGGTATACGCTGGTTGGTATGTCGAGGGATTGAGCGAAGCGAGAGCGCAGCCGACGGCCTGTTTCACTGGTCTGGGGTTAGCACCAGGCGCCG
>DASTQY010000117.1:0-10028 GCA_035761525.1 Nitrospira sp.
CCGCTTACCCAGTCCCGCCAGGTTCAGGTGGACATCACTGAAACCGAGCACACGGTCGTTGCACCCGCATGGTCCACTCGTGACAGTCCGCTCGATGCTGCAGAACTGTTTCAACTAGCCCGAGAACTCGGCGCCACCCTCGACATTTCGGCACCGGCACAAGGTCCGTTTCGCATCACCGTGCGCTTCCCTACGATTTCTTTTCCCTCTCCACCACGACCGCATGCGATGCCGGAATCAGGCGTCCCCGTCGCCATTCAGCCCCCGACGGTGACGGCGACTCCGCCAACTCGTGACATCAGTCAGGCTACGCCGGCGCGCACGGACCGCCGCAGTTACGCACGAGTGCCCACCGCCCTGCAGGCAAAGGTTCACAGCGGGTCATCCGAATGGGATGGAACGGTCGTGAATCTAAGTGTGGGCGGAGCCTGCATTCAAATGCCCGGAGACTTCCCGTCGGTCGCGCTCCAAGAAGCGCACGTCACGGTGACGACGTCCGTGGCCACCTTGGAACTGAGCGGATTCATCTATCAACGCAGGTTGCCGGACGCCATCGCACAGCCGTCGCTGGTTCCTGCCTCTCATCTAATTGTCGTCCTGAATCGAACGCCGCAAATTGAAGCGGCAGTGCTCGCCTCGCTGATTACCGCGACGCATGAACGATCGCTGCTGTTCGCGCTGGACATACGTCTTGCGGCAGCGCCGATCGGCAATCTCGAAGCCGGCAGGGATTTGGCGTTTAACCTGACCGACGATGACCGGCGCGAAGCCGTCCGGATTCCGCTGAAATTACGGGCCCGACTGGAAGCGAGTCGCGGCCCGGCGCCGACAGGCCACATCGCGGCACAGTTGACGAACCTCAGCCGCTCAGGTGCCGCTCTTCTCATTCAAGCACGGCCGGAAGATCTACAAGACAGTCTTCGGATTCATTTCGCTCCTCCCCACCGAGGCGAGGCCGGTCCTCTTGAGACCGGAGCTCCGGACACGATCCTCCCGGCACACGTGGTCTGGTCGGCGCCGGACCGCACGGCTTCAACCGCCCTGCACGTACCCGGAACGGATTTCGCCGCCCGAGCCGGGCTCCGCTTTGACCCGCTTACCCCGTACGCCGAGCGTGAGTTGAATCGAGTGATCCGGCAATACTTGCGCGCCCAGCGCGGAAGCGAGACCTCTTCGGCAGCCTCGATCGTCAGTATCCCCCGGGAGTGCAGAAATGCGCGGGGTCAAGCCATTTCCATTTTGGACGACCATCACCTGCAGTTGACCGACGCCGGTCGTCCCGTCATTATCATCGCCCCCGGGTACGGACACATCGCATTGGACTATGCCGCACTCGCCTATTATCTCGCTGAACACCAATTCCGCGTCCTCCGTTATGACCCCACGAATCACCTGGGCAACAGCGATGGCGAGCTCCAACACACCACCCTGCGCAATCTGCAACATGATCTGGACAAGGTCATTGAGTTCGTCCGGGATACCTGGCCGCAAGCTCCTGTCCTCGTGATTGCAAGCGATCTTGGGGCACGGGCCGCCCTCAAGTCAGCCGCACAAATTCGCCCGCTCGACCTGCTGCTCCTGGTCAACCCCGCTGTTGATGTGAGGCATCTCCTTATGACTGCCCATGGGCATGATCTCCTCGCGGACTATCAGTTCGGCTTGCGTCGGGGTGTGTGCAATGTGCTAGGACTCAATGTGAACGTCGATCAGTTTGTCGGCGACTTGATCGCCGGACGCTGCGCCGATCTTGACTCAACTCTGGAGGACCTCCGATTGATCCGATCGCCGTTGTGCATTGCCACAAGCCCCGCCGTCCCTGCGGCCCTTCCTCCAGCCGATCTTCCGCACGCATTCATGACCGCTTTGGGCGCACACACCAAGCTCGTGAACCTCTCCACGCCGCTGACCGAGCGGCGGTTGGATGTCCACGGCGCACCGCCGGCAGCCTTCAAGCAAGTCCTCATGCAGATTGGATCAGTCATTCCCGTGCAGGGCCTTTCCGCCCAGCAGGAAATTTCGGCCCACCCCTTCGTCGCACGACAGCGACGGATCGAACAGGAGTACACCTTCCTGAGGCATGAGGGTTCGCAAATCAATCGGGAAGCGCTCTGCGCTGCCTACCTGACGCAACTGCCTCAACTCGGGAATCTGCATGAGTACAGGAAATTACTGGATGATTTATACGGTTTGATGAGCCCGCTCGATTCCGGCAGCGTGCTCGTTGATGCCGGGGTCGGGCAAAGCGATTTGACGCGTGCGGCATTGGTGAATCACACCTATCGGGCCGGTCAAGCGAGTCCCCTAGGCCGGCGGCCGCCACTTATGATCGGTGTCGGACGTGCTCGCGAGCGACTCGTACAATCCCGCCATGCGGTGCTCCTCCTACAGCGCGAGCTCGCCTCAGGATTTGTCGGCCGTCCGTCGGCGATGCCGCCGCTGGCCATTGGATGGAACCAGGCCGACTGGATGAGCTCCCTTCCCTTTAAAACCGGCTCGGTAACCCGTCTCGTCTGTAATCTCTCACTGCCCTATGCTCCATCTCCGGCGATCGCGCTCCGAGAATGGCATCGAACTCTGCATCCGGAAGGTTCGCTGATCGTCACGACGTTCCACCCGGACACCGACCTCTCGCCGCTCTACCGGCGCCATCTCCGGCAGGCCAACCAGGACGAGTTCAGCGCCCAAGCTCAACCACTCCTCCACTACTTCGCCCGCTTACGTGAAGCGATCCGCCATCGGCTTCTTCATACGTTCGACGAGGCCGGGCTGGCTTCCTTGCTTCGGCATTGCGGCATTGAGTCCTTTCGCATTCTTCCTATTTTTGACGGCCAAGCCCTGGTCGCCGTGGTCGGGAAACAGAATACCTCTAGCTCCATTCGCTAGGCCGGTGTATACTCCACCGCTGTACAACTTTGAACATCCAATTCATCTCCAGATCCATTGGCAGCGCTATGCCGACAAAGACGATGCATCGTTGTGCCTCCCTCTCTCTATGAGCGCACGACCGACTGAGATGGGTTCAGACGCGACGCCCTCGTCGATCGATCTTTTGGATTCGGTTACTCGTTTTTCCCATGAAATAGGCACCCTGTCGGATCTCGGAGCATTGGGTGAACGAATCATTCGTGAACTGTGTCGAGTAAGTTCCACGCGTCACGGCGTGCTCTATGTGCTCGATCGCGAACACGAGCATTTCCGCCGTGCCTGCATCGTCGGTGTCACGGCCGAATCCTGCTGCCCCGCGATCCTTGCTCTGACAGACACGATCCCCAAGCGCCTGTCCTCTGCCCCACGGACAGTGACCGGATCGTGTTGTGTACAAATTCGACGGGAAGACGCTTGGGACGATGCGGCGGCGATGCAAATCGAGTGGGCCTTGCCGCATGTCAGCCGGGGCCGGCTCATCGCTTTCTCGCTTTTTGGTCGTAGCCTCTCCCAAGATTCTGACTCTCCATCCACCTTGTCGCTCCTCAATGCCCTCGCTCAAGCCGCGACCAACGCACTCGACACGCGAATGTTGCTGGAAGATCTTCAGCGGTCACATCTCTTGATGAAGCGCACGGACCGTTTGAAATCTCTTGAAACGATCGCCGGAGGATTTGCGCACGAAATACGCAACCCCCTCACCTCCATTAAAACTTTCATCCAGCTTGCTCCCGAACGCAAAGATGATCCGGATTTCATTCGCGAATTTAGCCGCGTCGTGCTTGACGATGTCTATCGCATTGAACGGCTTATAGAGGAAATTTTGGATTATGCCAGGTACATGGAACCCAAGCTGACCGAAGAGGACCCGAACGACATTGTGTCGTCCTGCCTGTATTTCATTGAAGTCAAAGCGGACAGCCGTGGGATCAAGATTGAAAAAGAGTTGGTGTCCGATCTCCCTCGTGTCATGCTGGACCGTCAGCAAATCAAACAGGTGTTTCTGAATCTGTTTCTGAACGCCTTGGATGCGATGAGGGACTGCGGTGGGGTGCTGCGCGTTCGGACGAGGAATCTGATCAAGCCAGGCGGAACGTCGTGGGTGCAGATCGAGACGCAGGATACGGGTCATGGGATTCAGGAGGCCAATCTGGAACACATCTTCGATCCGTTCTTCACGACGAAGCACGAGAGCGGCGAACATGAAGGTACCGGCCTCGGCTTGACAATCGTGCACCAGATCATCGAGGAACATCACGGCGAAATTCAAGTTACGAGCAAGGTGGGCAGCGGCACGACATTTCTCGTCAACCTCCCGGCCATTCCATCATGACGACAAAAACCGCGATCGAATCGAGTCTCAAAAAGCGCGTGCTATTGGTCGATGACGAAGCGCGTGTCAGGGCGTCGCTGAAAGCGGTGCTCGAGCCGAGTTATGAAGTGATCCAGGCGGCCGATGCCCAGGAAGGGCTCGACTTATTCCACAAAGAAGCGCCGCATGTGGTACTGCTCGACGTGATTCTCCCAGGGACGGACGGTTTGTCGGTTTTGCAGACGTTGCGAACGGAGCAGAACACCACGCCGGTCATCATGCTAACGGGAACAAAATCCGTTAAGACGGCGGTCGATGCGATGAAACTCGGCGCCGCCGATTACCTCTCGAAGCCTTTCGATGTTGAAGAGCTGCGTATTGTCGTGGATCGCGCGCTCAACTCTCACGAACTCGAACGCGAGGTCAAACAGCTTCGAGCACAAGTCACCCAGCGGTACGCGTTTCACAACCTGATCGGAAAGAGCCGTCCGATGCAGGAAATTTACGGCAAAATCGAACAGGTCGCAGACAGTCGCACCACCGTGCTGATTACGGGCGAAAGCGGCACCGGCAAGGAATTGGTGGCCAAGGCTCTCCACTACAACAGCGGCCGGCGGGACCGTCCGTTTGTCGCTCTGAATTGCGCCGCTCTTCCGGAAACCTTGATCGAAAGCGAACTCTTCGGCCACGAAAAAGGCTCGTTCACGGATGCCACGGCGCGGCGTGTGGGGCAGTTCGAACTGGCCAACAGCGGCACACTATTTCTCGACGAAATCGGCGATCTCAGCGCGATGACCCAGGCGAAGCTGTTGAGAGTCCTGCAAGAACGAGAATTTACTCGGATCGGCGGTGTGCAGGCCATCAAAGTGGACGTGCGGATCGTGGCGGCAACCAACAAGAACCTCGAGGAACTGGTCCGAAAAGGCCAGTTCCGCGAAGACCTATACTACCGCATCAATGTGATTGCGCTGTATCTCCCGCCCCTGCGCGAACGCGGTGAAGACGTGCCCCTGCTGGCCAAACATTTTCTATCGAAAAGGATTGAGGAGGATCACCGGCCCAGTCAGGAGTTTTCCAAGGAGGCTATTGACCTCCTGGCACGCTACCCATGGCCTGGCAACGTCCGGGAAATGGAAAACATCATCGAACAGGCGTTCATCTGGTCGAAGGGGTCAGACGTTGTCACACCGGAGCATCTACCGACTATTCTCCGTAATGACACAAGATCCTCCTCGCTTCGGGACGATACCTTGGCCGGACGCCTGTCGCTGGAAAAAGCCGTCATGGAGTTCGAGCGTGAAATCATCCTGGACGCGCTGAAAAAGAATAATTATGTGCAAACTCACGCCGCCAGCCAACTCGGTATCAGCCGGCGAATGCTGAAATATCGAATGGATACGCTGGGCATCGGCCGTCCGGACAGTGAATCGCCTCCTGAGCCGGAGCCTATTGCCCAAGAATAAGAACCGTCCGTCCGCTCGGTTGATCATCCTCCCGCCGGCATCTTTCCCTAGCTATGGCTCTAGGTATTCATTCATACGTGGAACAATATATGGTGCCTCGGCAGTAAAGGACCACATCTACTAGAAGTTGGATGTATAACTGCCTGAAAAAGATGATATATTGCTTGACAGGTTACGTATTCCAGGGTACATGAGCGCTTAATATGACCATCCCTGCACTCAGGAACATGCCGGCACAGAAGCCCACAGTCCTGGTCATTGATGACGAAGCCGGGCCTCGAGACGCGTTGAAAGTCATTCTGCGCCCGTTCTTCAATATCCAATCGGCGGAATCGGCTCAAGCGGCAATCAACGTATTAAACCATCAGCAAGTCGACCTGATTACCCTCGATCAAAAACTTCCCGATCGCCAGGGGATGGACTTGTTACAGGAGATCAAACAGGACCACGCCAACATTGAGGTGATCATCATCACGGGGTACGGTAGCTTGAAGTCAGCCATGGAGGGCATCAGACACGGGGCAGCGGGGTACCTGCTCAAGCCCTTTAATGTCACCGAGCTAATCACGCTGGTCAACCAGACACTCGAAAAGAAGCAGCGGCTCGACTACCTCCGCCGCTTTCTGGGAACGTCCACCGGGCTTTGGGGTTCCGATCGGGAATGCGCGCAGGCCTGGCACGAGATGCGTGAAGGGTATGAGGCCATCGGCAAATGCAGCGGGCAGAGCCTCTCTGCTCCTGACGATGCAAGCAATTTGCTTCCGATGCTGTCCGACCTCCTGGAAGCGAAAGACCGCCAGCTCTTAAATCATTGCAGCCGCGTCAGCTTTTACGCCACACTGCTGGCTAATCGGACGAATCTCACTGTGGAGGAACAGAAATCCCTTGCACTCGGGGCGTTTCTGCATGATATCGGAAAGGTCGGGAAAGAAGTCTATCGATTTGCAGACGACGAAATCGTCGCGACAAACACCACACATGAGCTGCGTTCCCACCCCGAAATAGGGGCGAAGATGGTGGCTCCGCTCGGGTTACCGGCAGCAACAGGCCAGATCATTGCCTATCACCATGAGCGGTGGGACGGGTCAGGTTATCCGCACGGCTTAAAGGGAGAAGGGATTCCTATTCTGGCCAGAATTGTCTGTCTCGCCCAGACATTCGATCACCTCACCGCCGAGCTTCCAGACCGGATAGCGCTCCCCATCGACGAAGCGAGCAGCTTCATTGCGGCTCGTGCCGGTAGTTATTTTGACCCTCAGCTCACCGCCTTGTTCACGCAGGTTGTTCAGGAATGCAAGGCCTCATTGCCAGCCATGGCCATTGCTACCAGCCCGTCGACCCGCTCGGACGTCTAGGCCTACTCCTCGTTGCCGACGTGATGTTGTGTCGAGTGGAGCTCTCGCAACCCATCAGCCGGCGCGCATGACAACTAGCGCTTGCTCCTGGCACCGGCGATCAGTTCTGCTGCCGTCTCCCTGATTTTCTTGGTCACCGTTTCTCCACCGAGCATCCGTGCGATTTCCTCTTCGCGGCCCACGCCGCTGAGCAACCTCACCGACGTGGTCGTCCTCTTGCCGTCTTGCCCTTTTTCCACAATCACGTGGTGCTCAGCTTGAGAGGCCACCTGTGGCAAATGAGTGATGCAAAAGACCTGATGGTAGGCGCCAAGCTTTCTTAACCGGGTGCCCATGGCAGCTGCCACCGCTCCTCCGACACCGGTATCGATCTCATCAAAAACCAGAACTGGCACCTGATCCGTCTCGGCGAGTACCGTTTTCAGTGCGAGCATGATACGCGAGAGTTCTCCGCCGGACGCGACGCGATTGAGAGGACGAGGCGGTTCCCCGACATTGCTGGACAAGAGGAATTCCACACGATCACGACCGGTTGGCCCGAACCGATCGAGTTCCTCGTCTGCCGTCACAACGATGTCGAACAGGGTATGTGCCATCCTGACTGCTGCCAGTTCCTTCGCAACCAGGGTGGTCAGCCGCTTCGCGGCTTCTCGACGTTTTTTTGTCAGTTGCTTGGCCTTGTCAATGACCCGAGGCTCCACCTCCTTCAGTCGCTTCATGACACCGGACATCTGGGCTTCATGCTGTTCCAGCGTCTCCAATTCCTGCTTGGCACGCTTGCCCGTTTCCAGAACTGCTTCGGTGGAGCCTCCATACTTCGTCTTCAGGCGGTGAATCAGGTCCAACCGGTCTTCAACGGTGGCTTGCCTCGCTGGATCCGCTTCAAGATCGTCGGCATATCCTCGTAGACAAGCGGTCACGTCTTTCAAGTGGATGATCGCTTGGCGGACCTGAGCTTCGCACTCCCCCATGACCGGATCTGTTTGGGCCAATTCCGACACAAACCGGCCGACCGTGGCCAGCTGTGAGAGAGTTCCCCGCTCGTCTCCCTGGAGAGCGGAATAAGACGATTCGGCAAGCTCACGGAGGCGGTGAGCATGCAGCAGCCGTTGTCGCTCCATTTTGAGCCGGTCTTCTTCGTCGACGGACAATCCTGCCTGCTCAATCTCCTGGACTTGGAACCGCAATAACTCTTCCATGCGTGCTCGCTCGACCCCCGCGCAGCGCAGAGACTCGATGTGGGCTGTCAGATCTCTCCATTCGCGATAGGCGGTCTCATATTGAAGGCGCAAAGACTCCGTTGACCCAAAGGCGTCCACGGCATGAAGTTGTTTGGTAGAAGCCAGCAATGATTGCTGTTCATGCTGGCCGTGGATATCAACCAGCATACCTCCGAGGTCTTCGAGTACCCGGAGCGGACAGAGGCTGCCGTTCACATACACCCGATGGCGACCGGAGCGGGACAGGATCCGCTTGAGAATCAGGTCAGTCTCACGTGGGCCTATGAGATCCTGCGTCCGCAATTGTTCGAGCAGAGGATGACTGAGGGGCAGATGAAACGATGCTTCCAGGTGGGCTTCGTCCTCTCCGGAACGAATCTGCTCCGCCGAGCCTCTGCCGCCCACCAATAAGCCGATCGCATCGATGAGCAACGATTTGCCGGCGCCGGTTTCGCCTGTCAGAACAGTAAATCCTGACTGAAACTGGATGTGAAGCTGTTCGATGAGAGCAAAATTGATAATCCGCAGCTCGGCAAGCATCTGGCGAGTTCGTAATCTCTACATCGAGCGGATCCTGTCTTAGGAAACAGTGGGAGTCATTGCAGGGTAGTCACAAAGGCTGGTCAGCAAGGTCGCAGCAAGCGAACAGGCGAAACATATCTTTCTCACCCGCCCATCCCCAGCTGCCAGAGCAGCTCTTTCCCGCTCTGTACGTTGAGCCTTTGAGCAACGCGAAGAACGACGCTGACCGCCTTTTATCACAGACCTGCTAAGCGGAGCCGGCGTGCTGCGCCAAGAGCTGATCAATCATCTCCTTAAATTGCCGTTTGGGTCTGGCCCCGACCAGCTTTTCCACGACCTGGCCGTTCTTGAAGAAGAGAATCGTCGGAATGCTCATGACCTGATAGCGACCGGCAACTTCGGGATTTTCATCAGTATTGAGCTTTCGAACCTTGACCTTGCCGGCATATTCATTAGCCAGTTCATCGACAATCGGAGCGACCATCTGACATGGACCGCACCAGACAGCCCAAAAGTCGACCATGACCAACTCAGGGGCTTTCATTACTTCGGAATCCCAAGTTGCATCTTCTACCTTTAACGCGTTACCTGCCACGTCGCATCCTCCTTGAGAATCAATTCGACTCATGCGTCTGACCAAATCATCGTATACCAGCCGTCTTTAAGTAGTCAAACGTGCGGCGCCAATGGCGCTACCATGGCCATTCAGGAGGAACACCGAACCACCATCTCTCGGGCATGGCTTTGCGCCACGCTGTTTGCTGCGGCCATACCAGCGCAACAACGGACGGATCGAGCCTAGTAGCCAGTTCAGAGGTGACGTCGGACTGCTGACGCGTCGCCGCTTGAATCATCTCTTTGGCCATTCGCGCCAAGACGTTTGGGGGATCGAGAAGCTCTTCGGGCCCGCCTGAGGTCAAGTTCAAATAGAGATGCTCCATCCCCACCCAATGATCCGCCTTGGCCAGCGAATCCACATAGGCGTCGAGGGCCTGATAGACATAGGTGAGATAGAGATAGCTCCTGGCGGATGGATGCTCCTGCACCTCCTGTCGGCAGGCCTCGACCGCTCTGCGAAAATCCCCCGCGGCAAGAAACACTCTTGCGCGTTGCAAATGCGTGGGATGAACCGCATCGGGCGTGGAAGCCAATGTTCCACACCCCGTGCAGAGCAGCAGCACCGTGGTCCAGAGGACCAGAGAGTAACAGACGCTCATTGGAACGGATCGGT
>DASTQY010000118.1:0-17337 GCA_035761525.1 Nitrospira sp.
GAAAAGAAGCACGGGAAAACAGTTTGGGAAGTGGAAGTGTTTGGCGCAGACGGAAGCGTCACCGAAGTCCACATCGATGCCGCGACCGGCACCGTCATCGATACGGAAGCAAAAAAAGAAAAACACGAAGACAAAAAGAAAAAGAAGTAACGAGGCCGTGACAACTGCCATCCATCAAGGCAGTGTGGAAGCAGCACACCGAGGCGCACGCAGGCAGGGTACGTTGAGGAGTTGAACGATTGAGAGCGAAGACTGCGGTGAGAGCGTGCCCCGGGTTTTCAATTGCCTCGCAATTGGAGGGCGGGTAGGTGAAAACTCCTCTGGGGTTGGCGGGTAAGAAGCCGCATTTTCAGCAGCGTGCAAGAGGATCTTATGCCGAAAGAGTTCAAGCTTAACAGTCACGATCTCCTCGTCGGCCCCGGCCGGGCACCAGCCCGAGCCATGCTAAAAGCCGTCGGCTTTACGGACGAAGACCTTTCGCGTCCTTTGATCGGCGTCGCCAACACCTGGATCGAAGTCATGCCCTGCAACTTTCACCTCCGTCGCCTGTCGGACCGGGTGAAAGCGGGCATCCGCGCTGCCGGCGGCACGCCGATCGAGTACAACACGATCGCCGTCTCGGACGGCATTTCGATGGGGACGGAAGGCATGAAGGCGTCGCTGATCAGCCGTGAAGTGATCGCCGACTCGATCGAGCTGGTGGCACGAGGCCATCTGTTTGACGGCGTTGTGGCGCTCTCGGGCTGCGACAAGACCATTCCGGGAACGGTGATGGCGCTCGCACGCCTCAACGTGCCGTCGCTGATGCTGTATGGCGGCTCTATCATGCCGGGACAGTTTCAGGGCCATGACGTAACGATCCAGGACGTGTTCGAAGCCGTCGGGAAACATGCGTCCGGCAAGATGACCAACGCCGAGTTGAAAGATCTCGAAGACCACGCCTGCCCGGGTCCAGGTGCTTGCGGGGGCCAGTTCACCGCCAACACTATGGCGATCGCGTTCGAATTCCTCGGCATGTCCCCGATGGGACGCAACGGCGTCCCGGCCATGGACAAACGGAAGGACGACGTGGCCTTCGAGTGCGGCAAGATGGTCATGGATCTCCTGAAACGAGACCTGCGGCCTCGACAGATCATCACGCGCAAATCGTTGGAGAATGCGATCGCAGCGGTGGCCACGACCGGAGGCTCGACGAATGCCGTGCTGCATCTTCTCGCCATTGCCTATGAAGCCGGCATCAAGCTGAACATCGACGATTTCGACAGGATCAATCGCAGGGTGCCGCTCCTGGCCGATTTGAAGCCGGGCGGAAAGTTTACCGCGGCGGACCTGTATGCAGCCGGCGGAACGACGTTGGTGGCGAAGCGCTTGGTCGAGGCCGGCCTGCTCCATGCGAACCAACCGACCGTGACCGGGCGGACCATCGGAGAAGAGGCCAAGGAAGCGACCGAGACGGCGGGGCAACGAGTATTGAGGCCGCTGTCAGACCCGATTAAGCCCACGGGCGGATTGGTGATTCTCAAGGGGAATCTTGCGCCAGAAGGCTGCGTCGTCAAAGTCGCCGGCCATTCGATGATGCAGTTCCGCGGACCGGCCAGAGTGTTCGACCGAGAAGAAGATGCCTTCGTCGCCGTGAACGCCGGTCAGATTAAGTCGGGCGATGTCGTGGTCATCCGCTATGAGGGACCGTCCGGGGGGCCGGGCATGCGGGAGATGTTGGGCGTCACCGCCGCGATCGTTGGAGCAGGCTTGGGGGACTCCGTCGCACTCTTGACCGACGGGCGATTTTCCGGCGCGACACACGGTCTGATGGCCGGCCATGTCGCTCCTGAAGCGGTCAGAGGGGGACCAATTGCCGCCGTCAAAACCGGCGACACGATTGTCTTCGATATTCCCAAACGTCAGCTGAACCTCGAACTCTCAGCCAAAGAGATCAAGGGTCGTCTCAAGAAAGTGAAGCAGCCGGTTCCGCGCTACACGCACGGCGTCATGGCCAAATACGCCCGGCATGTGTCCTCGGCCTCTGATGGAGCCATCACAACCTAGGACAAATCGTTGCCGGTTTCTCCAGCCACACCGTCAATACTTGGGTCACGGCATCATCATGGCTATACTTCCGCAAGTATGGAAGTGCCGGTAGTGCGCGATCGATTTCCCGGTTGGCCGAGGATGCTTCGGCTCGTACGACGAATCCCGCCGCCTCGAACAATCGTTTCCACTCCGATTTCCTGAGCCGGTTCACGTAAGAACTGCGGTTCCACCTCATGAGCCTCCACAGCCATGTCGGATAGCGTAGGCAATGAAAGACGTGGAAGGCTGGCGGCGGTTGGGACCCGTAGTACGTATGGTCGCCCAGGTCGATGTGGGCGACAAGAGAGCCTCCCGGCCGTAGCAGGCGGAAACACTCTGGCACCGTGATCTCCGGATAGCGGAGGTGCTCGAACACCGTGTGAGACCAGATGCAGTCGAATTGCCGAGAGGCAAACGGCAACAGCTTTCCATCATACAACCGGTAATCGATTCCCTTTTGCGCTGCCCGCTCCACCGTCAGATATTTCATCACATCGACGGCCGTACAACTCTTGGCACCGGACGCGAACGCCTCCTCCAAGACCTCCAGCGTGTGTCCGGGTCCGATTTCCAAAATGTCCTTTTCGGCGACAGGGTGGAACCGGCAATACAAGTCAAGCACCTCGCGGGCCTTCGCACGATCGGCATTCAGACCGGTGCGATGATGCCGCTCTGCCAGCCTGGCGATAGTCGGAATGCCCATCAGCAGATTTTGTAGGATTTCGAAAGGAACCCACATGGTCTAACGAGTGGTCGATTGCGGATACCTGGCCCGACCTGTACGGTCAGCGCTCGCCTATCGTCCCTTCATCCGTCCACGCATTTCCGACATCATCCCTTCCAGATCCGCTTCCGCCTTGGCACGGTCGCTGATGAGCGCATCAAGGTCGTATGGACGTGCGGGCATCGGCTCGGCCGATCCTCTTGGCTTTGTGGGCTGGGGTGGAGCTACCGGAGCTGAAGTGTTGGGGACCTGACCGGGTTTTGGCTCGGACTGCGGAGTAGGCTTCACCTTCAGATCCGACGCCGCGTTTGTTTGGGAGGAAGGGGCTCTTGTGCTTCCCATCATTGAGCCGGTCAAGCCTTGGTCCCGGAGCCATTGAGCTGCCACACTGGACTTGAGAGAAAAACTGATGCTCGTGATTGGAAGGCCGTCTGTGGCCACACGAGCAATAGCCGTGTTCACGGCGATCATGCGCCCTTCACTATCCAACAAAGGCCCGCCTGAATTTCCGCGATTTAACCCCGTCTCGGTCTGAAAGACGTGTTTGCCTTTCACCCCGTTGAAGTTGTCCATCTCTGCGCTGATCACACCGGTCGTCAAAGTCCACAGACCACCCTGCTCGGGATGGCCGATTGCGACGACTCGATCACCGATTCGACCGTGCGTGGACTCGCTGAACGCGACAACCGGCAACGGCGCAGGAGCCTCCTCGAGCTTCAGTATCGCCAGATCCAATGGGGTCGAGTAGGCCACGACCTTGGCGCGTAGCATCCGCGCGAGATCCATTCTGGAGTCTCCCGTGACACGCGGCGGCTTGAGGAAGACAGACAACCGGGGATATGGCTTCCCGGTTCGTTCCTCGACGACGACGTGCGCGTTCGTGAGGACCAACCCGTCGGCCTGGATGATCGAACCTGTCCCAGCGCTTCCGGTCTTGCCGCCATCGGAATGGCCCATGACCATGACAACCGCAGGCGACGTCTGCTCGTAAATGTCCCGCGGTGACAGCTCTTTGGCCTGAAGATCGGCACTTGTCCACGCCACACAGCACGCGCACATGACCATCCACATGACTCGCATGCATACCTCCGTCCGACGTATGGTTTGGCGATGACTTGCGCTCGTCTGCTAGCTACAGCGCCGCTCGACAACGCCTGCGCGCACTAGCCTCGTCGATAGAATTCACTGATCATCTGCACGACGTAGGTTTGCTGATCTTCGGTCAACTCAGCATAGATGGGGAGCGATAGCACTTCCTCGGCTGCGCGTTCCGAGACGGGAAACGATCCTTTGTGATGGCCGAGGTCGTGGTAGCAATTCTGCAGATGCATGGGAAGAGGATAATACACTTCCGAGCCGATGCCCTTCTCCTTCAAGAAGTTTCTGAGCTCATCACGTTGCCGGACCCTCACCGTGTATTGGTTGTACACATGGAAATTTCCGGGCGCGGTGACTGGCAGCAGCACGCGATCGAGCAACTGTGCCTGTGCGAACAGACGCTGGTAGCGTTCGGCATTCCGCCGGCGGCCTTCAGTCCACCGATCGAGGTACGTCAGCTTGACATGAAGCACCGCAGCCTGCAGCGCATCCAACCGGCTGTTGATTCCAACCGCTTCGTGTAAATACCGCACTCTGCTTCCATGAACGCGAAGCATCGAGAGCGTTCCGGCCAGTCCCTCATCGTCCGTCGTCATCAATCCGCCGTCACCGAAGCCGCCCAAATTCTTGGTGGGAAAGAAGCTGAAACACCCCACGTCGGAGAGCAAACCGGCACGACGGCCAGCTTGCGCCGCCCCGATGGCCTGACAGGCGTCTTCAATGACACGAATACCTCGTGCCTTGGCGATTCCGTTGATCGCGGCCATATCGGCGCATTGTCCGAATAGATGCACCGGAATCACCGCTTTGGTACGTGGCGTGATCGCGCGCTCGATTTGCCGGGGATCGATATTGAATGAGTCCGAATCGATGTCGACGAATACCGGCTTGGCGCCGAGTCGCGAAATGGCTCCCGCAGTGGCAAAGAAGGTAAACGGCACGGTGATCACTTCATCCCCAGACTTGACGCCGAGTGCCATCAACGCCAACAACAATGCATCGCTTCCCGATGCACAGCCGATCGTATGGCGGCACCCAACGTATCGCGCCATGGCCGCTTCAAATTCGGCCACCCTTGGTCCTAGGACGAAGCCTTGCTCATCGCACACCGCTTCCATCACCGCCATCACCTCAGCTTTGATGGCGCGGTACTGAGCTTTCAGATCCAGCAATGGGACGTTCACGAGGGGCTCCAATGAATTATGATGACGCAGGGCTCAACAAACGAGACGCGAGCTTTTCTCGTCGCTGCGACAGCAGCCTATCATACAGCGATTGATATTGCTTGACCATTTCTTCGATGTGAAATTCCTTCGGGAGCTGGTGTCTTACGGTGGCGGGCGACGTCCCTTCTGTGCGTCGCTGTTGCAGTATGACCTCGACGCCCTCCGCCAGACCGGCGATGTCGCCCGGCTCGTACAGCCGGGTACGCTCGCGATGAACCACCGCTTCCTCAACCCCACCGACCTTGGTCGCCACGATCGGCAACCCTGCCGACGCCGCCTCGAGCATGACCCTGGGAAGGCCTTCCCAGTGCGACGTCAGCAGCAGCGCGTCGAAGCTTCCCATCGCTCGATCGACATCGCGTCTCCAACCCGCTAAGCGTACATGGTCTTGCAGGCCGCGCTGATCAATCAGCGCTTGAATACGGGACCGCAGCGCTCCGTCTCCGATCACGACGAATTTCGTTTTCGGTCTGCGCGAGCAGACCAGCTCTGCGACGGCCACCAAATCTTCGGGAGCTTTTTGAGGTTTGAGACAGGCGACGCTGCCGACAAGCATCTCATCAGGCTCAGCGCCGAACTCTTCACGTAACCGCCGCCGAGCCGCCGGATCAGGCGGCTGTTGAAACGGCCGTGGGTCGATGCCAGGCCTGATGACCGATACATTGGCATCAAACAGGCCCCACCGCCGTCCTCGCCCTTCGTCGATTGCTGCGACGACGACCCAGTGCGTGGTGATCCAGCCGGTGATCCGTTCGACCAAGATAAGGAGGTGCTGCAGCCAGCGGGGTTGAGCCGGCGTGATACCGAAACCGTGGACGGTATGGAGGATGAGAGGGACTCCCGCGCACCAAGCAGCCCAGCGGCCGAGGATGCCGGCCTTGGAACTGTGCGTGTGTACGATCGCCGGCTTCAGGCGGCGCAACAACCGGACCAGGTGCAGGAACGCCGCGAGGTCGCTGATTGCGTGGATACGACGGCCGAGAGTGGGCACAATGATCAAGTCCACGCCCGGCAGTCGGCGGGCTTCCTCCGTCAGCAGTCCCCCGGGTCCGGCCATCAACATGGGACGAAATCTGGTTCGATCGAGATGGGAAACGGCATACAGCGCGACTTCCTGCGCGCCACCTAATTCGAGCTTCGTAATAATGTGACAGATCGTGTCCACGATGTGTTTAGGCTGAAACCGCCTGCGTCCCTCTGGCTTGCAGTCGTTCGGCCAACTGTTTGCCCTGTCCGATTGCGTCCTCCATCGACGTATGCTCCCACGCTCCGTACCGGCCGATCGAGTAAATCCCCCGCCGCTCGAGTTCGGCCAGCATCGTCGGCAGCACACGCGCCCTGTGCCGGTCGAAATAGACATACGCGTAGCGCAGATCTTTGACATCGGCCACGACGATCTCATCCTCGCTCCGCAAGATGCCGGCTCGCTCCATGCCGCTTCGTGCACGCGACAAGAGCTCCTCCTGCGAGTGCTGTTCCGACGGGCGATGCGACATTTCTACGTACATCGAACTGCAGCCGGACCGTCCCAGGGCGGGGGAGAAGTTCATGGGAAACCCGATGCGGTAAAACGGATATTCCGTCTCGGGAAAGTACAGCCAATGCTTGTCCGAAACCTGTTCACGCGCTACCGCCATGTTGAGGTTATACACAGACACCCACCTGAGGCCGTCCGCACCTTCTTTCAGATGTGCAGGCATGTCCGAGCAGCGGCGCATGAGTTCGGGAACGGGAATCGTGGAGACAAGGGATTCATAGTACTCGGTACGGCTGTCGCCGCTCACTTGATGCTTGAAGACCACCCGGCGGCGCTTCGTCTCGACTTCCATCAATTCCCAACCCTGATGCAGCCCGGTGATGCCGGGCAGAAAGGATTCAGGGAGCACGTGAATGCCGTCTGTCGCTGGGTATTGAAATGACGGATTGTATCCGAAAGCTCTGTCTTTGATTCCCAATGCGCCACTGATCACATCTTTGAGTTCCGGTTTCGGCACGAGCCAGGATACCCAGTCGGAAGTGAGTTCATCCAACGACACCTGCCAGAGTTTTTCGTTGAACGGCACCATAAAATGCCTGGCCATGCCTTCGCCGAGATTGTCTAATATCCATTGCTTGAAGGAGCGGTCATTCGAAGGCACGGCCGCGCTTGGCGTCGTTAGCGTGGCAATAAATCCCATCAAACAGTCCCGCACGACTTCGGGTGGAAGGCCGTGGGTATTCACCTGGAACGGATACTCCGTATAGGTCCGATGTGAGTAGATGAATGATTTTCGAATGTGTTGCTGAAGCTTGCCCGCTAACAAACGCTCGACCAGCGCCTTGATCTGCGGTTGGCGGAAGTGCAAGAGATGACCGGTATAATCGAAGGTGAAACCGTCCTTGCGGTAGGAACGACAAAGCCCTCCCACTTCCATTTCCCGTTCGTAGAGCCGGTATGGCATCTCGGTGAGGTGATAGGCGGTGCTGAGACCGGCCAGGCCGGCGCCGACGATGAGAATCATGCGGCTTGCGAGCCTTCCTGCGCATGGGCCGGTGCAACCGAGGACGAAGGCTTCCTGACGTCGATTCTTTTTAACAGGAAAGTCGAGAGCAGCAGCACCACGACCGTCCCGAGGCATAAGGTCCAGGCGACGTCTTCTCCGACCGTCATCAGGAGCAGGCCGATTCCTGCCACCACAGCGGTCGCCACATAGCTCACGAGCACGATGTGCGGAACCGGCATCCCCCAATGACGTAAGCGAATGGCAATGTGATCCGGACTGCCCCAAAAAATCGGCAAGCCACGCTGATAACGAATCCACATCACAAACAGCGTGTCGAAAATCGGAATACCGAGAATGAATACCGGCGTGAGAAGCGAAAGCGGGTGATCACTCGGATATTTTCCGATCATGGCCATAGCGCCGAGCAGCAGCCCGATGAACATCGCGCCCGTATCACCCATATAGATCCGCGCCGGTTTCCAGTTGTATTTCAAAAATCCCACGAGACTGCCGATCAGCGCTGCGAGCAAGAAGGCAATCGTCTGGTCTCCCTGCAGCCACGCCGCGATAAACAGTCCGATCGCGCTGACGGCGCCTATCCCGGCGGAGAGGCCGTCCATGATATCCAACAGGTTGAAGGCATTGATCAGTCCGATCATCCAGATAAGGGTGAGCAAGAGATCCACCCATTCGGGAAGCGCGGCGATTTCAATCCTGATGCCGCTCTTGATGAGGACAAACACCGCGAGAAGTTGACCTGCCAACTTTGTCCAAGGCGTCAGCACGCCGAAATCGTCGATGAGTCCCAACATCACTACGATCGTTCCGCCCAAGATAATGCCCAGCACGTCATGGCGGAACTCGAAGGTGAATGCCAGGCTCATGAGGAAGGCCAGATAGATCGCCAACCCGCCGAAGTACGGTACGGGTTCCTGCTGATGCTTGAGCCGCCCGTCCGGCGCATCCACGATGCCGTACTTCAACGCCGCCTGACGCGCAATAGGCACCCCGTAGAGGGCGAGGGCGAACGACAAGACGAATGTCAAAAACAACAGAGACATCATTGTGCCTTCAGTACCCACGACTCACACTCGGCAGCGGATCTCATCACTTCCCACCTCTAGACGTTGGCCAGACAGGCCTCATAGACCTGTTCATGTCGTCGGACCACCGTAGAAATCTGAAACCCTGCCTGTGCCCTCGACCGGCCGCTGGCTCCCATCCGCTTGGCACGATCGGGGTCGCGTAGCACGCATGCAATCGCATCGGCTAACGCGGCCGCGTTTCCAGGTTCAACGAGAAGGCCTGTCTCCCCCGGCACGACAAATTCCGGGATTCCGCCGACGGTCGTGGCCACCACCGGCTTACCGGCGGCCATCGCTTCCAAAATCGCAATGCCGAAGCCCTCATAAAGGGACGGCAGCACGAATAGATCGAGAAGCGGCAAAATACGTGGAACGTCTCTCCTCGAGCCGGCGAACCGTATCCAGGAGGACACACCCAACTGTTGGCTAAGCGACTCGAGGGAATCGCGGGCCGGTCCTTCCCCGACAATGAGTAACTGGCAGCCTCGATCGTCACCAGCGTCTCTCAACATCACCATCGCCTGCAGCAGCACGCTCAATCCTTTCTTTGGTTCGACGAGCCGACACACCGTCCCGACGACCGGTCCGCCCTCCCGCAGCCCGAGCTCCTCTCTGGTTGCCCGATCCGTCGTGGCAAACAGACGAGCATCGACTCCAAACGGAATGATCGTCTGCCCGGCAGCTGGGGCACCGAGACAAGCGGAGACCGAGCGGCGTACAGCATCAGAGCAGCACACCACCGCATGAGACCATCGAAAGGTCAGCCGATCGATCAACCGCAGCAGGCGCCCTTCGCTGACAATCTCGTCATGATAGGAACAGATCACTCGCACCGCCTTCGACAAGCGCCCGAGCAAACGGGCCGCCAGGTTCGCCCAAAAAAGAAACGACTGCAGTACGTCGGGCCGTTCTTCGCGCATGAGTTTCCACAATCGATAGAGGACCCGGAAGTCGAACATGCCCGCTCCTCCGAGTGAGACCACCCGCACCCCGCGTGCTCGCAGATCATCGGCCACACATCCACCAGACTTGAGCGCACAGACGGTGACGTCATATTTTGTGCGGTCGATTCGCGAGGCCAGTTCGAGAATATGGGTTTCAGTGCCGCCCACGCCAAGCCCAACAGCCAATAGCATGACTTTAGTTGGCATGGTGAAGCGCTGTGGCGTCGGGCGCCCGCAGGAGAATCGAGTCATACCAGTTGAGATAGGCACGCACTTGCTGCGTGACGTCGAAGCGTTCCCGCGCCACGCTTTCCGCTTCCGACCCCATCAATCTCCGGACGCCCTCTTGCTCGAGCAACCGGACGATTTGCCGCGCCATGGATTCTGCATCGCCCGGAGGGACTAGAAAGCCGGTCCGTCCGTCAATCACTTGTTCCGGAATTCCGCCCACTGCCGTCGCGACCACAGGTGCGCCGCAGGCGGCGGCTTCAATCACTGTGTTCGGAAACGTCTCGGCACGGGCGGCGTGAATGTACAGATCGGCGGCTTGATAGTAGCGAGCGACCGCCGATGGATCATGCTCATAGGGGACAAACTGTATGCGCACGGACCCGATGGTTTCTGCCGCTTCTCCGTCGCCCAAACCGACAAACAGCACCGACCGGTTCTTCATGAGGACGGCTACTCGTGCCAGTGCTGCCCGCATCGTTCGGTAATCCTTCCATAGATTTTGTTTCACGCCGTTCGCGGCAAACACAAGAATCTTGGTCTGGTGCGGTAGACCCAACTGTGCCCGCGCCTGGTGTTTGTCGGCTGGGGCAAAGATCGTCAGATCGACGCCGTTGGGGATGACTCGTTGCTCGATGCACGCAGGCTTCAACATCGACGCGTCGACCTTGTCCATCAGCCACCGTGACGGCGTCGCGACGAAGAGGCGGCTTCTCGCGAAGAGGCCTTGCTTGCGTTGCCAGTTGTAGGCCGTCGCATCCCGCTTGACGGCCGGATAAATGGTCAGATCCGGACAGTCACCGCAGCCTGTTTTCCATCGCTCGCATTCAAACGAATGTGCGCAGTGCCCGCTCAACAACCAGGCGTCGTGGAGGGTGACCACAACCGGAAACATGTGGCTCATCACCGGCAAGGCCGTCAGATCAAAATAGCCGCCGTCTTTGAGCCATCCGCCGTGAAGATTGTGACAGTGCACAATGTCGGGCGCCGCTGTGAACGCCGAGCCGAGGTAGTGGGTTCCCGGAAAACAAAAATCCTCCCGACCCAACTGTCGGTCGTACCATCGGCGAGGTTGTCCAACGATGAGCCGGAGAGCCTTCTGAAGATGCCCGGTCCCCCGCAGCGGTCCCAATGCCGACCCGAGCTGAGTAGCGGCAGCAGAACAGCGCCGGCTCCAAGGGCCGCGAAATTCGTCATGGGTCAATTCGATCACGTCCGGGTCGCCGCTGCGTTTCCACCCGACCATCAAGGACGAACGATGGCCGCTGCGGCGATAGGCGTGAAAGAGCTGCCAGGCCACCGACTCGGCCCCACCGGCCTTGTCGGCGGTATTCACCTGCACGATGTGCATACGGAAATAAGATACCGGTTATACGGCGAATCCGGTAATGATTTCCCATTCCTTTCCTGTCCAAACCAGCACGCGTGCGGGGTAGAGGACTCCGGTAGAAAACACGAGCGATTGCAGGTATTTCGGAAGTTGAGCGAAGGAATACTGGCGGAACACTTTCCAAATCAGGTTACGCGCAAGATTCTCCATCCGTCCTAGTGGCCATCGCCCTCTTGCGCGGAGCACGCGTTCAGCCTCCTCCAGATACCGGTCCCGGTAAAGGACAGACCTCTGGTTGCCATGCGACCGAAAGCCCCCCAGCAGGGCTTGGACGCCGATGAGATCAGTATGGTCAAAGAACCTTGCCCACAATTCAAAATCTGCTGCCATAAGCAATGTACTGTCCAATCGACCTCCGGCACGCTCCCATAGAGACCTTCTCCAGAACGTGGATTCCTGCTGGATCCACCTTCTCCCATAGGAACTTTTCACGGGAAAATTGCTTCCGCGTACGAATGACTCACGGCTGAAGCCCCCCGTAAAGTCGACGGCCACCGCCTGGCCGTGCGAGTTCCAACTGACGGGATGCACGCTTGTCAGCCAGTCAATCTCGGGATGTGAGGAGAAAATATCCGCGACAACGGACAGCGTCCACGGCATATATCGATCATCGCTGTTGAGCCAGGCCATGATGTCACCGGTGGTCCTGCTAAAGCCCTTGTTGATGGCATCGTACTGTCCTCTGTCCGGCTCGCTGGTCCAATAGGCCAACCGGCCGGCATGGCGTTGGATGATATCGGCGCTGCCGTCCGATGATCCCCCGTCGATGACGACATACTCAACGTTGGAGTACGTTTGCCCGAGCACGGAGAGCATCGCGTCTTCCAGGAACTGCGCCTGGTTATACGAGGGCGTGACGATGGAAACGCGGAGTCGTTCTTCGCTCATGACTGACCGGCAAAAAGTTCGTGGAGGTATTGCTGCATCTGTTTGTTCTGTGCGTCCCGCTGTGCTGCCGTGGCATAGGCATGCTGACGGCGAAAAAGTCCGTGCTCCTTCACGAACGCGATATCCGCCTGCGACAAGGCGCCGTCGAGGGGACGATATTGCAGTCCGACAATGTCATACGGGACAAATCCGCGCTGCTTCATGTAGCCGATCGTATCTGCGCATTCCGGACCATCTTCAAAGAATTTGAAGAAGGAGATTTCCAGCACGACGAACTCGCACTCCTCGAGGATTTGCTCGGCGCCCTTGAGTACATCAAGCTCAGCTCCTTGCACGTCCAATTTAAGAAGAAACGGTCCTGATGCCTCGGCCTCGTGCACCACGGCGTCCACGGTCACCGCCCGCACGCTGCGAGGTACGCCATTCACACCCGTTCCCGTTTCAACCTCTCGGTAGAGCGAGGAGCCGACCAAGTCGGGATGCACATTGATCTCCAACTGCCCCCCATTGCGGGCACAGGCCGCCGCAAGCCTGTAGCGGCTCGAAGGAATTGAATGCGTCACCTGTTCCAACAACGGACGGTATTCATCGAGCGGCTCGATGAGCAGATAGTGCGCACCGGGAAACACGCCATGACAAAGACGCGTGAATGATCCGTACGCAGCTCCCACATCGATGACCGTACGCGGCGATAATCCTACCGAGCGTGCCTGTTCAAGCAACTGCAGCAATGAATTCCTCGCCCGGCCCATAGGAACAGGGACAATGCGACGCACCTCCATTCCGCCAATCGCCAACAGCTTCTGCAAGGAGGACTTCAATAGATTAGTGATCACAAGCCTCCTCTCCTGTGCCGCCCTCCCACCACGAGGTGAGCGCTCGGACGAACCGTGCTTCGTCCCAGTTTCTGACGACGAAGCGAGGCAACTGATACACATCTGATCGGGCACTGACTGTCTCAGGAAAGTTCGAGCAGGCAAAGGAAAACCCTGTTTCCTTGACGAGTGCGGTTGTGCGTTCGGTGTAATCCGACCTGGTCCCGTATGGATAGGCGAAACTGTCAACACAATGTCCCAGAATATCTTCAAGGGATTTCTTGCTGGATCCGATCTCCTCGCGTTGACCAGCTAGCGGCAAACAGGCGAGCACGGGATGGCTTGCCGTATGCGCACCCACCTTGACGTACTTTCCTTCAGCAAGATGCCGGACCTCGTCTCTGGACAGCATATGATGACCGCATGGGCTATCCTGACGTCCTCCTGCCCAGACACGCAGCCTATGGAGGGTCTGTTGCCGCGCCTGGCCGTCAAGCGGCCGCAGGAGACGGCACAGCGCGCGATACACCCGGTGCCGGTTCGTAGGGTCATCGCTCCGCAGCACGGTCCAGGAACGATGGGAGATGAAATCTTCCTGGCGGTATCGAGCATCGTCGCCCAGCGTCCATTCGACCAGACGTCCGTCGATGTTCAGCTGAAGAGAACTCGGCAGTAACGAGGGATGAAGAAACAGATGCTCGAGCTCGTCCCACCAAGATTCCGCCTGGCTGTCTAGGTTTCCGGTCGAGACAAAGACGGTCGCCGGCACCCGACACGATTCAAGGATCGGTTTGGCAGTCAAGAGATTGTCTCTGTAGCCGTCGTCGAAGGTCACCGCGATCACTCGTGAAGACAGGCGCCCGTGCTGCATCCGGCTCACGAGCTCCTCAAGGCTGACCACTTCGTAATACCGCGAAACATGTTGCATCTGGCTGGCGAACCGCTCTGGCGTCACACTCAACAGCTGAGGATCTGTCGGCGGCGTCGCAATTCTGTGATAGAGCAAAATCACCCCGAACGGACGAGCGCGAGGCCAGAGCTTGCGTAAGTTCGAGCGGAATCTCGTCAGTCCGGGTACGTTCATGTCGTGATGACCGCTCCCTCGTGGATCGCTTCACCATGACAGGGCCGGTACAGCCCCGGCGGCGGGATCACGATGCGAAGAGCTATGGCAGGCCGAAGCAATGACCCGCGCTATGACGAAGCAGTTTTTCGAAACACCGCAATCGCATCTCGAGGAATAATGCCAACATCTGATGAAATCACCTCGAGGTCAAGGGCTTTCAAAAATTGCTCCATGAGCTGCGGGCACATGGTGCCGAAAGCGCAAAACGACGTCCGTTGTTTCACGTTGCCTTCGAGATCGGCTTCGAATTGTCGCCACCCGATCGGCGACACGATCGAAGCGTAGTGGATCAAGCCGATACCTCCGGGTCTCAGGAGCGGCTTGATTTGACGCAAATACCAATAGACGAGCCTCGGCTCGAAATGCACAAAGACGTCGAAAGAGGCGACGAACCCGAGACTTCCTCTTGCGAGCGGAGGCAAGGTCATGCCGTCCGTGACATAGGTCCGTAAAGCAGAAGTTCCGTTGAATCTGTCCGTCAGACGCTTCAGCATCGCGGCTGAAGGATCGGCGGCATGCAGGATGTCGGTCCTCGGCAGCAGCAGCGATGTGAACCTGCCGCCGCCCGGCCCGATTTCGAGCGCTTCGCGACTATGAGGGGGCAGGTATTCGTCCAACACTTGTTTGCTCAAGAGGCTGGAGAAATCCTTGATGCTCGCGTCATCCAAGCCGTACGTGGTCCCTCCTCCGCTCGTATCCTCTGCCGTCCACTCATCACCGAGATGCTCGACCGTATTGCCGGGAAGGACGTGAAATCGCTCCGGCTTCCACCGCTTTGCATAATCGTCCCAACCGCGAGCAATCATGGATGGCTCCCCACCGTCCATTTGCTGGGCAGTGACCGGCCACCAGCGGCGCAACGGATGCAGCATTCGACTCCATCGCTTCACACTCACTCTCCCTGGTTTCTGGTTGGCTTCACCGCACGGGCGGTGATCACAAGCTGGAAATCTTCGTCTCGCTGCTGCAGGTCTTCCGGATGTAGCTCATCCACCGTTAAACCGTGTAAATAGGCGACGGCCAAAAGCACATTGCCATGCGTCTCAACCGACACCGCTTCCGACGGCCAGCATTCGCCCAATAATCGTGTGACTGACGCTCCCGTAAACCGCCAATAGTCTCCCCAACGGTCCATGTCGTACCGGCTGATCTGGCTGATGCCGGTACAGGACGCCAAGAGCACCCCTCCGGGACGCAGAATGCGATAGAGCGTCTTGACCGCTGCCCGAACGTCAAACACGAACTGCAGGGTTTGTGTGCAGATGATGCAATCAAAAGAATCCGAGGCAATGGTATCGGCATGAGTGAGATCCGCAACGATGGTGGCGTGACCGACCGGCTGTACATGCAGGATGTCACTCGCCTCGACTGCCGACCCTCCAAATTTGTTTGTGTATCGGTTATCTCCGATTTCAAGCACCCGCCCGCGGATGTCCGCCCGGTGGCGAACGAGAAACTGCTCGATGAACGCGATGTCGATGCAACGCTCTCGTTCTGCGCGATCCAGCCCGAACTGCCGGCTGATCGGTGTTAGACGCCGCAGACTCCCAAACCGCACACGCCCTACCGGCGGCCACGGGACCAGACGGCGCCATCGCATCAGCACGCGTTGTAGCATCCTGTGCAACATGTGTGTGACTCGCTTCGCCTTTGCGAGTGCCAGAGCGTCGCCGTGTCGCGGAAGAGCAATCATCGGCCCGGCCGGTATGAGGTCGACCAGTGACTGGGCTTCTGAATGCGTGCGCAGATCAGCAGCGGAAAATCGGGATCGACGGTATCCAGTTCATCTGCGGTCAACTCCTCGGAGGGCATCCCGGCCATGTAGGCCGTCAGCGCAAAATAATTTCCGTAGGTCTGGAGTTGGCAGTGCGCCTCGTCGATGCCGAGATCCGTGAACACGGATTCGACCAGGCGCGGGGTAAACCACCAGTACACATGCGCCCGCTGGCCGCTTCCTAATGGAATACCGTTGGCCGGATAGCCGCTCCGGCAGGGAAAGTTCATCAACAGGACTCCGCCGGGCTTCAACAAGCGGATACTATGATAGAGCGCAGCTCGAAAGTCGTAGATGATATGGATGGTGAATTGATTGACGAAGCAGTCGAACTGATCGGAGGGCACATGGTCCGCCTTCGCCAAATCTGCCACGATCGTGACGCTCGGGTCCGACGGCGCCACGTCGATGGCCTCGACCGAAGTGACCCGGTCTTCGCCGAAATGGCGGATCGTCCCCGTCACGCCGATTTCCAAGGCTCGGCCGCGGATATCCATGCGCCGTTCAGTGAGAAACCGATTCCAGTAGTAACGGACGACTTGGGTGCCGACCGCACGTCCTGGATAGAGGGCAGAGGTTCGGCGCAGCCACAGACAGCGGAGGTTTCGCGCCAAGGGGAGCTTCAGTCCGCGGTGTTTCCACAAAGCAACACGGCCTGTGAGGCGGGCGGCCAGCGAGGCGGCTCCATCCCATCGTCCATGAGTGCTCATCGCGCACCCGCTTCCGATACGGCACGCATCCGCTTGGCATAAATCAGCAGGAAATACCGGCTGTCAGCGCCCAATCGAAACGGCGGCTGCACGCCGCCATTGGTTTCCGAATCAAAATCATTGATGAGGTACTCAAAGCCTTGCCTGTCGAGGAGGTCCAAAATGCTGTGGAGCGTTCTCGGCAATCCCGGCAGGTGATGGTATTCGATGACCATCTCGTTCACATACCGCAGCAGGTGTCCACTGTCAGCCAGCGCCTCCCATTCTGCGCCTTCGATGTTGATTTTCAGAAAATCGATCGTCGTGGTCAGATAATTTGCGAGGCGGACACAAGGCACTTCCCGCTTGGTCCAGCCTTCTTCCAGCACCGCGTCGGTCGGCGCTAAATTACTGGCATACTTCCCGTCCGAATGAAACGTCAGCGATCCTTCTCGTCCGCAGACCGCAGCCTGAATCAACCGGACGTCGTCCATTCCATGCCGTGCCATGTTGTCTTGCAGGTAGCCGTACACGACCGGATCCGGCTCGAACGTGGTGATACGCGCCGCCGGATAGATCTGTTTGTAATAGAGGACCGACATGCCGATGTTTCCGCCGCAATCGAGAATGGTCGGAGCAGCAGACTCGGTGTCGAAGTGATAGATGCGGTTGACGAAGATGTCCTTGTACTGCATGAAAAAATTGGGACCATCGTTAATACGCACCGTGTAGGGACCGCAGGGCAGCAACGTCCCGGCCCTGGCAGCGAACGAGCGGCCCCGTATCCGGTCCAGCTG
>DASTQY010000119.1:0-5230 GCA_035761525.1 Nitrospira sp.
GTCGAACAGCCTGGCACAATTCGGGTCATCGATCAGGGTGTTCTCATGGAAGCGCCCTTCCTGGATCTGCGGGACCGTGTGTGGACAAAAGGCAATGAGCAGGGCCTCTTAGGCTTGGCTTTTCATCCTGAGCATCGCGGCAATGGCCGATTCTTTGTGAACTACAACCGGCATGAGGACGGTGCGACGGTCGTATCAGAGTTCACCAGGAATGGACGCAGCTTAAACGTATCGGCCGAGACCGAACGCATTCTCATGGTCGTGCCGCAACCCTATCTCAACCATAACGGAGGAATGATTGCGTTCGGGCCGGATGGGATGTTGTACATCGGGCGCGGAGACGGGGGCTCTAAAGGCGATCCACAAAATCGGGGTCAGAACCCTCATGAGTGGCTTGGGAAGATCCTGCGCATTGACGTGAATCGCGGTCAGCCTTATGCGGTCCCTCGGGATAATCCCTTTGCGACTGGAAACGGCCGACCGGAAGTGTTTGCATTTGGAATCAGGAATCCCTGGCGATTTTCGTTTGATCGAGAAACCGGGATGCTCTGGTTGGCCGATGTCGGGCAGTACAAATGGGAAGAGATCGATGTCGTGGTCGCCGGTGGCAATTACGGGTGGCGCATCATGGAAGGCGCACACTGTTACAACCCGGAGGAAGGCTGTAGCCCAGATGGCCTCATCTTCCCCATTGCGGAGTACGGACACGAGGGGGGCCGCTGTTCGATCACCGGTGGTTATGTCTACAGGGGGCCGTCCATCAAGGCTTTGCGGGGGACCTATGTTTTTGGGGATTACTGTAGCGGAGAACTGCTCGGCATCTCCGCCGATGCAAATCGCAAAGGCTCGACCGTCCCCCGGGTGCTGATGCGAACGGGATTGCGCATTTCTTCTTTTGGGGAAGACCAGGCCGGAGAAATCTATCTTGTAGACCACACAGGTGGGGTCTACCGACTCGCCGCTTCACGGTCATCGCTTGCTCCCTAGGTCCATCTGCCCGCTCCTCAACCGTGGCTAAAGTTTCCCGTTGAGCCAATAAACCGCCATCCCTGCCCACTCTGTGACAGCAACCGTCGTATGTTCGATCGCATGATCGTTGGGAAGGACATCGAACAGGTCGAGTTGATTCCAACTGTCTTCGGGACGGTTTTGCATCAGAAAGTCACAGGGAACCGGCGTGACGCGAAAACCTTGCTTTGTAAATAGGGCGGCGGCGCGGGGCAGATGGCTGGCTGAGGTGACCAACAAAATGGATGCAGATCCCAGGAGCCGGCTTGTCTCAGTGGCATTCTCATAAGTCGTGCGCGACTGTTCTTCCGTGACGATGGCATCAGCGGGTACTCCTAGCCGCTCAGCCCAGCGTTTCATTTCGAGAGCGTCTCTCGGCCCGTCCTTAAACACACGACCACTGCCGCCTGTGAAGACCAGCTTGTCGGCGTATCCCTGTTTGAACAGGTCCACGCCGCACGCCGTCCGGTTCTTAGAGAAAGAAGAGAGATCCGGGAGAGGGCGGAGGGTGCCTCGCTCAAGCACGCCTCCCCCGAGGACCACGACTGCATGATACTGTTCCTGGGTTGATAAGGAGGGTTGGGGATACCAGGCCTCCAAGGTGCCGAGTAACGGACGAGCCACAAGGGGGGTAGAAATTGCCACCAGTAAGATCAGCGCGCTGACTGCGCAGATCCTCGCCCATCGAAGCCGGCGATGGCTTAGCGGCAAGCACAACAAGACGGTCGTCATCGTCATCACCAGCAAGACCCAGGTCAGCGGGTACAGAAGGTACTTGACGAGCTTATAGAGCCCAAACAAGAATGGCGTGAGTTCCATTGCAGCGCCTCATAGAGAAATGTCTTCAGGAACGTTTATCACCCGGTCGTCGCTCTCTACATGACACGTTCGCCTCGTTACTGGCTAGTCAAGTCCGAACCCACGGCTTTTTCTATTGATGATTTTGCACGCGCCCCGCGACAGACGACGTGTTGGGATGGGGTCCGGAATTATCAAGCGAGAAACTTTCTGCGCGAAATGGCCGTCGGCGACCAGGTGCTCTTTTACCACAGCAACGCGGAGCCGCCAGCTGTCGTTGGCAGTGCCGAGGTGGTGAAAACGGCGTATCCCGACGATACGCAATTTGACCGACGGAGCCACCACTTTGATCCCGCAAGCACCACGCAGGAGCCCCGTTGGGATATGGTCGATCTGAAATATAAAGAGAAATTCCGCACTGCGGTGCCCCTCGATCGGCTCAGGCAAGAATCTCAACTCAAAGAGATGGTGCTTCTTCGAAAGGGGTCACGCTTGTCTGTTCAACCAGTGACCGGGCGTGAATGGTCGATCATTATGAGAATAGCTGGCAGTAGGAAGGGATAGGTATCAGACCAGGGAGTAGGAACGCGTGCAAGTCAGTAGCACGGCGAGCCTCACCGTCGGCCACGTGTCATGTCTTAGCCTTCCCGTTGTCGAGATGCCTGTGCTGCCAGTCCAGCCAGGCATGGCCAAGTTCATGCGCGAGGATGTAGCGGCGGCGGGTGACGGGAAGCCGTTTTCTCAGGTAAATCGTTTTCAACTCGTCGTCCCATATGCCGTCGGCGTTGGGATCGCGACGATCCATCTCGGTGTCCGAAAGCTGCCGGACAGAGATCCGATACCCGAACGGCAAGACCACACGTGAAGGGATGCGCATGAGGTGCCCCAATAGGATTGACGAAGATAGCCTACCACAAATGGCTTTTGGCCTTCATGCCTGAACCAACATATAAATCAATAGCTTATCAATATCTAGCAGCCAAGACTTTGGTCCATCGAAACATGGTACTGTTGGCTCTGCGTTATCCCACATGTGAAAAACAGGAGGCACGTATGATCGGTGTGCGACGTCCCTTTCGGGTAGGTGATTGCTTCGCGGGCCTTGCATTGATGCTGTTGATGGGGTTCGTAGTGGGTCCCTCCCTCGTCCTCGCCGCTCCACATGCACCGCACGGCATGGTCACTATCGATGGCGTAACGGTGCCCGAAATCGGCCCGATGTCGACGCAAGTGCCGACGCCCCCCACGAATCTGGGTTACGCCGAGAAAGTCGAGTTGGGCAAGCAGCTGTACTTTGAGACGCGCCTGTCCAAGAACAATTCCGTCTCCTGCGCCTTTTGCCATAATCCAGGAACCGGTTTCGCGGATGCACGGCAGTTTTCCATTGGGGCATTCGGCACCGCCGGCGGTCGGCAGGCTCCCACCGTATACAACACCGGTTTCATTCCGCTCCAATTTTGGGATGGTCGCGCCGGTTCACTCGAAGAACAGGCGATTGGTCCGATTCACAATCCGATCGAAATGGCGGAGGAGTTTCGTACTGTCGTCCCGAAAATTGCGAAAATCCCCGGCTATCAGAAGCAGTTCCAGCTGATCTTCGGTGGCGGAGCGAGTTTGCAACACATTGCGGAGGCTATCGCGGCCTTCGAACGCACGATCGTGTCTCAAAATAGTGCCTTTGACAAGCACGCGATGGGCGAGGCAGGAGCGATGAATGAAGCGGCAGTCCGGGGGTTGGCACTGTTCAGAGGCAAGGCGCGCTGCATCCTTTGTCACAACGGTCCCAATTTTACGGACAATAAGTTCCATAACCTCGGCGTCCCGCAGGTCGGCCCTTTGAAAGAAGACTTAGGCCGTTACCTCGTGAGCAGGGCAGAAAAGGACAAGGGCGCATTCAAAACACCGACTTTGCGAAGTGTGGTCGAGACGGGACCGTATATGCATGACGGGGTGTTCAAGACGCTCGAAGAAGTGATCGACTTTTTCGATGCGGGAGGCGGAAGCAATCCAAACCTGAGCCCACTGGTCAAACCTTTGGGACTCTCGTCGGCAGAAAAAGGAGACTTAATCGAGTTTCTGAAGGCCTTGACTGGAGCACCCCTGAAAGTCACAGTGCCCAAATTGCCCAAATAGGCATGAGGTGCCCTCTCGTTGCCAAACGGTGAGCGGCCAGATCGTTGTGTGTACTTCAAGATTGGAGGTTTGACATGCGAACAGGATGCATTGCACTCTTTGGAGCGGTGGCGTGGACCGTCCTGGCTGGCTGTGCGGAGATGCCGAGCGGCGGCGCTCAACCTGGAGCCGGCAAACCCACACCTGCCCAAGGGTACGCCATTCATGTGATGGCGCCTCATAAATTTGAGGATGGTACAGTCCACGGACCCTACCATCACTACTGCAAGCCGGTCTCTCCGGAAGTGATTCAATGTCTGTTGTTTGAGTCGACAGATCCAAACGCGCTCTTGACAGACATTGAATATTTCGTGGCAAAGTCGGTCACACGTGCCCATCTGCCTTTGGAGACCTGGAACAAGTACTATCACGATCATGAGGTTGAGATCGCCACTGGTCGTGTGCAGGTGCTGGACATGCCCGAAGCCCAGGCGAAGGAAATTGCAGCGCTCGCGGCCAAGACGGATGGAATTATCTTCCATCTTTGGCCCGAAGGTGCCAAGGCGCCGGACGGGACGGTGGGACATCCGCAGTCGGTCGGTCACAAACTGAGAACGCAATAACCTCAACACTTATGCTTCACCAGTGACACGCCTGCTAATCGAAATGAAATCCTAGTGATTGAATCTTCTTTTTGTTTCCTCCCCGGCATTGGGGCAAAAACGGAACGAGCTCTCTGGCAGCAGGGTCTGCTGTCATGGGCCGGCTTCCTGGCGGCCCCGGCGATCCGCGGGATAGGAGCTGTCCGCAAAGCACACTATGACCGGGAAATCTTGAGAGCAGTCGAGCGCCATGTCGGCGGCGATGCCCGCTACTTCGGTGTGGTCCTGCCGTCCCGAGACCACTGGCGTCTCTATGAATGGCTTCGGACCGGAGTTGTCTATCTTGACATTGAGACGGATGCGTTTGGTCGTATCACCGTGGTGGGACTGTACAGTCGAAAGGGAATGCGCTCGTTCGTTCGGGGAAAATCGCTGGACGGCATCGTACTTTCGGAAGAGTTGCGGCGATACGATTTGCTGGTCACCTTTTGCGGAACAACGTTCGATGTTCCGATGCTATTGAAACAGTTCCCAGATCTTCCGCTTGATCATCCTCATATGGATCTCTGCGCGATCGGACGACGGTTGGGATATCGAGGAGGACTCAAGGCTATTGAACGGCGCTTGGGCATCAACCGGCCGGACGAGATTTGTGGCTTGAATGGGGCAGACGCCGTACGTCTTTGGAATCGCTGGCGGCATCGACGGGA
>DASTQY010000120.1:0-3525 GCA_035761525.1 Nitrospira sp.
ACGCCAGGATGAAATCGTCAGTTTTCCGTTCCACGATACTGTTTAAATAGAACCGCCAAAACTCGAAGGCTGTCTTATTCTGGTCTGGGCCGGCGTAGAGCGTTTCGGTCACGGTGACCTCTGCGGCAGGTCTGTACACGATTTGCGTGCCATAGCTCGGCTGATCATTCGGGTGGGAAAGGTGATAGTAGCCGTTGATGATGAAGCCCGCGATTGTCAGCCGGTCGTTCACGGGATAGCGTGCATTGACTCCGAACATCATATAGGGCGTGTTGTCCGCTATCCACGAACGGGTGTAGTTGGCGTTGTCTTTGGCATAGAAGGATTCATATCCGATGAAACTGTTAAACAGCCCTGCCTGTATACTCAAGCCATTTCCGACGGGGGCCAGATAGGACACGTTCGCCCGCTGGATATGGCGGAGGGTGTCGGAGCCCCCGACCCTTGGCTCGTCCTGCAGGAAGCCAAAGGTTTTTGCGTCGTAACCACCTTGGATGCCCACTTCCATTCCCCAGCGTGAATCGGTCGTCATCTCTTTCGTGAGGTTGAGAAAGCCCATATTGGGGGCCAGTTCGTTGACCCGCTGACTCGTGGTGCGGCTGCGCCACAGATGGTTCTCTGGAAAATTGAAGTCCAGGAGGTATGCGAGGTCTGCATAGGCGCTCAGATGCCAGTCGGAAGACTTCTCTACGGGTGGGGGTTCGACGACCGGCGTTTGAGCCATGCCGCAAACCGGTGTAATCAGCGAGAGCAGGAACACTGTCCGGACCGCAACGGGATTGCGTAAGTCTAGAGGCGGCATCAATACCTTGCAACCAACACGGCAAACCGATCAGTGAGACGCTGCAGCAACGTTTCCATTGCTCGGGTCTTCGCTCGTTCAATCTCCCGGGTGTCGTCGACTAATGCCGCTGGGCCGACGGTGTGGGTGATCGCCTCGGCTTGGTCGTTGAACAGACGGGCTCCCGTCTTGACGTCCCACACCGTCGCCTTCATAAGACACAGCGCATCGCTGTGCGTGCCATCGGCCAGATAGGCACCAAGAATGGTCCAATACAGCAAGGGTGCTTTGTAATTGTTATAGCGGTCGACGGCAGCGGCCCCATCGAAAACCAACACCCAGTCGACACCATAGCGTGCAGCGGTGGCCCGGAGCTCCCGCAAGGTCTGACCTTTCAATGAGGACGGCGTCAGAAAGCCGGTGCTCCGACCTCCCACGCCAAGCGATAGTCCTCGAGCCCAGGCCAGTACCGCATCGCGGTCGCGGCTCGTCCATTCAAATTCCCGATGAACGAATCCCGTCGGTTTGAAATAGAAACCGAGCGTGGGCGCATTACGCGGCGCGGGAGCAGCGACTGCCGGCGGGGTGTCGAGAAAACTGGTTTCTTCCCGCAAGATCACGTCTTGGAGAGAGTCACGGGAAAGGCCTTGACTGGTGGCGCAGCCGGTGAGCAGGCACATCGCTATCGCGAGAAGACAGCAATACTGAATCATGTGAAGATGGCTCGTGTATGCGTACGCCGCAATAAAGTATGGGGCGATGCCGGGAGCGCGCTCATTCCACCAGCGGCGTGATGCGGTCGGCTACGGCTTGGATCACGCCTTCCCGTTCTCCAGCGACCTTGAGACCCTGAAAACTCAAGTAATAGCCGCCGTGACTGGGGGCTTGAATGGTCGCCTGAAGTTGGACCTGTATTCCTTCTTCGACGTCTGGATCCTTGACGGTCGGGACGCCACAGAGCCCGAAGACGGCGACGTTGATTGACGCCGTCTCGTCTTCCAAATAAAAAAGATAGGCGCCGTAACAGGTCGTGCCCGCCGGCAGCTTGTAGGGATCAAGGGGTTGAACGTTGCGGACTCTCCCCTGGAGTACCACTTGCTTGAGGTGGTAGATACTGGGTTCATCGAGAATGTCGCGGATCGCGGTGGGGTCTGCTGCTAAAGCAGGCGAGACGACGGCGAGACCGATCGAACACATCAACAGGGGGAGAAGGCGGAAGAGGCCTTTGCACATCGATGGGCATTCTAGCATTTCTTGACGGCTTTCCAACGCGTGACAGTGTCTTTGACCGCGCCGGATCAGCCGCTATAATCCGCAGTTCATTGGAGAATGACACATGATCATGCCTCAGCAACTGGACGCCTACGTTAACGAGAGCCGCGTGCGGTTCGAAGACCTCCTGGCTCAGATGGTCGAGACACCCTCCATCAGCATGGATCCATCACGAGCGAAGGACATGGGGCGCATGGCCGAACTCTCGGAGCAGGTGCTGACTCAAGCCGGAGCGGAAGCCGAGATCGTCGATACCGGCGGGTACCCCATCGTGTCGGGGGGGTGGACAACCGGCAGCGAGCATCCGACCGTAACGGTGTACAACCATATGGATGTTCAACCTGCCCAAGAACCGGAATGGCGACAACAACCGTTTGCCTTTCGCAATGACGGCGGGATCTACCGCGGACGCGGAGCGACGGACGACAAAGGCCCGGCACTCGCCGCATTGTTCGGCGCCCGTTTGGCAATCGAACAGGGCGTGCCGATCAATATCCGGTTTCTGTGGGAGCTCGAAGAGGAGATCGGCAGCCCGCATTTTGCCGCCGGTCTCAGAAACCGGGCGGCGATTCCGCGACCCGATTCGGTCATCGTCTCGGACACGATCTGGATCGCCAAAGGCAAGCCGGCCATGCCCTATGGACTGCGTGGTTTGCTCGGCGCCAGGCTGACCTTGCGCACCGGCAGCAAGGACGCCCATTCCGGCGTCACGGGCGGCGCCGCGAGAAATCCGCTGGCGGAGCTCATGGAGGTCGCACACGCCTGCGTGAATGCCAAAACCGGCGAGGTGAAGATTCCGGGGTTCTACACTGATGTCGTCAAGCCGACCAGGGAGGAGATCAAGAGCTTTCTCAAGTCGGGTTTTCAGGTCAAGCGCTTCAAGGAGGCTTATGGATTGCACTCGCTCCGGACAGACGATCCAGCCGAAGTGACGCGTCGGATTTGGGCGGCGCCGACATTTGAGATCCACGGCCTGACGGGCGGCTATCATGGTCCTGGGGTAAAAACCGTCGTCCCCGGACATGGTGAGCTCAAGGTCAGCATGCGTCTCGTACCCGACCAGACACCTGAAAAGGTCTTCTCTCTGTTCAAACAGTATGTGGCGAAACTCAATCCCAATGTGAAGGTTGAACGGGAAGGCATGCTGCATCCCTTCAAGGGCAGCTTCGAAGGACCGTACGTCGAATGTGTGAAGCGTGCCGCCAAGGCCGGGTTCGGCAACGAACCGGCGTTCATCCGTGAAGGTGGGTCCATCGGGGCCGTCGTCACGATGCAGAAGACCTGGAAAGTACCCATTCTCTTTCTCGGACTGAGCCTGCCGGAACACGGGTATCACGCGCCGAACGAATACTTTGACTGGGGTCAGGCTTCAGGCGGGATGAAAGCCTTTGCACATTATTTTATGGAGCTTGCCAAGATGGGAAAGAGGTAACAATCATGGTGCAGCATCGAACTGCCAACGGCCGCGCCGA
>DASTQY010000121.1:0-2072 GCA_035761525.1 Nitrospira sp.
CTATGGGCTGACGCTAATCCGATCCTTGATCATGTCGAATGTTTCTTTGGGCACGACATTCTTGGCGACGAGCTCACCCTTGACTTTATACGGGCGATTACTAACGATCCGTTCTGCAACGTCTTTGGGCAATCCCAACAGCAGCACCATTTCGCTGGAAGATGCCCGGTTGACGTTCATGATGCCTCCGGGTGCCGGTGTTCCATTCGGCGGACGGGAGGGGGACGGTGCAGGCGCCATCGCTGGCGGCGCCGACGCTGAAGCGGGCGGAGCCGGCTGCATCGACGGCGCGAGGGACCCTCCGGCAGAACGTGACTGGTCCTTGAGCTCTTTTTGATAGCGCGCGACCAGAGATTTCAGCGTTTCATTGTGCCGCTTCGCATCTTCATACTCCTGCCGCAAGGCCCGATTTTGACCTGCCAGTTGCTTCACGCGCTCCTCCAACTCTTTGGTACGGCCTTCGACGCTCCCTCGTTCCTTATCACGCCCGTATTGGATCCGCTCGAGCTCATCGCGAGCCGTCTGGGCTTCATTGCCGAACTTCACGTTGAGATCCTTGAGCGTCTTGACTTGCTGTTCCAGAGCACTCTTCTGTGCGCGCGTCGTGGCCAATTCGGTTTTGGCAGTTTCAGTCTCGGCTAAGGCTTCTTGGTATTTCCGGTCTGAAACACAGCCTGACATCGTCATTGCTCCTGCGATGATGATTGCCGCCAACCACACAGGATTCATGCGAACCTCCCATGACCTTATCAGCTTTGAAATGGCAGCCGTCACGAAATGGCAAGGATTCGGACGCGACCGGCTGGACTGCTCAGTATCGCCTCTTGTGTATGCCAAGCCAAAACCAATGTCAATACAATTAGGAACCGGCCGTGAGACGACGAGTACCCGCCACAGCCGGCTCAGTTTTTACCGGCTCGCTTGACGGAATCTCAGCACTCTGTGATTATGCGAGCATCTGAGAAACCCGCTTTCACTGCCTGATTTTACTCACACGGACGTCTTTATGAACGAATGGGGCCCCACCCTTGCCGTCATCCTTGGCATCGTCGAAGGGTTGACGGAATTTCTTCCTGTTTCTTCCACCGGCCATCTGATTCTCGCCGGACATGCGCTGGGATTCACCGGAGAAGTCGCCGCGAATGCCGAGATCTCAATCCAATTGGGCGCCATTCTGGCCGTGGTGGTGTATGAATGGCCGAAACTCAAAACGCTGATATCGTGCGCGTTCGGGGAGCAGGCCGAATTGCGCCATTCGTTGAGCGGTCCTGTCACGGTCTCATGGCCGGACCTGCTTCGCCGGTCTATGACCACCCATCCGCACTTGTGGTTTCTCATCGGATTGGGTGCTGCATTTCTTCCCGCCGGTCTCATCGGCTTTGCCACGCATGGGTGGATCAAAGCGCATCTCTTCAGCCCCCAAACTGTGGCTGTCACGTCGGTGATCGGCGGAATCATCATCCTCGTCGTTGAGGCACGACGCACCCGGGCGAACGTTCAGCAACTGGAGCAGGTAGGATTGCGTGATGCCATATTCATCGGGCTGGCACAATGCGCCTCGCTCATCCCCGGCATGTCACGTTCGGGTTCAACGATCATCGGCGGCTTGCTGGTCGGGCTCGATCGGAAGGTCGCGACGGAATATTCGTTTTTCCTGGCGCTTCCCACCCTCATCATCGCTACCTGTTATCAAATGTGGAAAGCTCGCAGCGTGTTCCGTCCCGACGACTTCGTCGCGCTCGGTGTCGGCTTGGTGGTGTCCTTTCTGGTCGCCTGGGTTGTCATCGCCGCCTTTCTGACATTTGTCAAACGTCACAGCCTCCGTCCCTTTGCTTACTATCGTATCGTGATGGGTTTCGTCGTTTTGTACGTATTCGGTCTGTAGGCTGGACTGTGGGCGAACTCCCATCGCGTCAGGGCGAACATGCCTGCCCGCGTTCCGAGGGTCATCCTTCCTGCTCCATTCTCTGTTCTGCCAGCGATTGCGTCTGATGGACGCAAGCAGGGTCTCGGTGCGCTGTGGCGGGGACGAACAAACTCAGTTTCAACAGCCGGTCGGTGGAGGAGTATCC
>DASTQY010000122.1:0-5748 GCA_035761525.1 Nitrospira sp.
TGGTCGGAGGCTTTCCACGCGGGTTGGCGATCGGGAGGATTACTGCGATCGACCGTGAAGAAGGCGCACTGTTTCAGACGGCCGAACTCGCCCCGGAAGTCGACGTCAACCATCTGGAAGAAGTATTGGTGATTCAAACGCCCCACGGCGAGTCCGCGGAGGCTGTCCGGAGACCGGATGGCGGAACGAAACGGCAACCATGAAGCTCTTGCTCTACGCTATGTTGGTCGTGTTCCTCGTGCCGCTACAGGCGACGTTGCTTCCCCACTTGGCCATATGGGACGTCAGGCCGGATCTCGGTCTTGTGGTCGCGGCCCTCATCGGAGTATTAGCCGGCGAATTGAATGGATTGCTCGTGGGGTTGGCCATTGGGTGGGTGCTAAATTTGTATTCTGCGGAGGATCTCTGGTTGAATCTGCTCACGACAGGAGGCACCGGATTGTTTGCGGGGCTCTTGGCAAGACACGTGGCTGAGGTGACCCCGACCGTGCTTTCAGTGGCTCTGTTGGTCTTGTCGTTGGCCGGAGGCCTCGTCGCCGTCTTCGGCATGAAGCATGGGACGATATCCGATACCTGGTGGATGGTGCAGTCGGTCGTCGTTCCCCAAGCCTGCTTTGATGCGGCCGTGGGTGCCGCGCTTCTGTGGTTGTTGGGGCAGCGATTCGTGATGCAACGGTTTGGAGTTGTGGACCGGTACTCGTAAAGACGCTGGAAGACACAACATGGCGACCTCCAGGTTGCACGACAGCGAATTGAGTGAATTGCAGCGGCGTTTAGTGGTGCTCCGCGTGGGGCTCCTGCTCGTCGTGGCCTTATTGGCATTGCGTTTGTGGCATTTACAGATCCGGGAAGGGCCGTACTACCGCGATCTCTCTGAGAACAACCGCACGCGTTCGGTGATTCTGGAGCCTGCGAGAGGGCTTATTTATGACCGCAACGGTGTCTTGCTGGCGAACAACGTGCCGAGCTTCAGTCTGTATGTGTCGCTGGAAGACGTCAAAGACCGAGAAGCGCTGATCGAACAGTTGAGCGAGTTGATCGGCATCGACGCGGAACTGGTTCGAAAAAAACTGGCGGTGCGCGGCGCCAAGCAACTGCCTCGCAAGATCAAGGACCGGCTGACGCTCAAGGAAGCGACGTTGATCGAATCCCACCGGCTCGATTTGCCCGGTGTGATGGTCCAAGTCGAATCTCGCCGGAATTATTTGGGCGGCGTGGCGGCGTCACACGTCTTGGGGTATGTCGGGGAAGTGTCAGCCGAACAGTTGGACAAGCCGGAATTTGCCGAACTGCATCAGGGCAGCATCGTCGGACAGTATGGCGTCGAAAAATTCTTTGACCAGCACGTGCGGGGGATGGCAGGCCAAAAGAACATTGAGGTCGATGCTCTGGGTCACGAGAAGCGAACAGTAATGGTGGATCAACCTCATGCGGGCGACGATTTGTATCTTACGATCGACGCGCGCTTGCAAAAAGTGGCAGAAGATCTGCTGGGGCAAGAATCCGGAGCCATTGTCGCACTGGACCCGACGAAGGGGGACATCCTGGCGATGGCCAGCCGGCCCGCCTTCGATCCGAATGTGTTGTCACGCGAATTGACGCCGAAGCAATGGATTGAAATCGTCCAGGACGAAGGGCGTCCGTTGAACAACAGGGCGTCACAAGGCCAATATCCTCCTGGTTCGACGTTCAAGGTGATGATGGCGGCCGCCGCCCTCGAATCCAAGACGGTGACGCCCGCGTCAACCGTCTTCTGTAATGGAGGGTATCAGTTCGGTCGGCGGGTCTACCACGACTGGAAAGCGACAGGACATGGCTCGGTCGACCTACGGAAAGCCCTCATCCACTCGTGCGACGTCTACTTCTACACTATCGGGCAGCGCATGGGCATCGATACCATGGCTTCGTTTGCCCATCAGTTCGGGCTGGGAGAAGAGACCGGTGTCGAGCTGCCGTCCGAACGCATTGGCATCGTACCCTCGACAGAATGGAAGCAAAAGGTGAAGCGTGAGCCATGGCTTCCTGGTGAAACGATTTCGGCCGCGATCGGGCAGGGGTACGTCACAGTGACGCCGCTGCAGATGGCGAGCTTGATCGGCACGGTGGCCAATGACGGCGTGACCTATCGTCCTCGCTTGGTCCGCGCGATCATGGATCGCACGACGGGACGGTTGCAAGAACTTGCGCCTGTACCGAAAGCCAAATTGAACGTGAAGCCCGAGACGTTAAAACTGATCCGGGAAGCTCTGGCTGGAGTCGTGACCGAAGGAACCGGCGGAAGAGCCAAGTCTTCGCTCGTCACCATCGGGGGAAAGACCGGCACCGCGCAGACAGCCGCTCTTCGCACAGGCCCTGAAAAAGACATTCCCAAAAAGTTTCGTGACCACGCCTGGTTCGTGGCCTTTGCCCCCGTTGAAAATCCGAAAATTGCGGTTGCAGTTCTGGCCGAGCACATGGGACACGGTGGTTCCGCCGCTGCCCCGCTCGCCAAGGAAGTCATCGAGACCTTCGTCAAGGTAACCGCGAAATCCGGCGGTACAGCCGATGCGTCCCTGGCCAAGTCTCAAACGGCCCATGCAGGCGCGCGATGATTGACCGGATGATGGACCGGCGTGGATTGGACAACTTCGATCTGCGCTTTCTCGGTCTGATCTTTGCCATCCTCGGCCTTGGGGTGCTTTCCATCTACAGCGTGACGCATGATCAGGGCGGCCCTGGATTGCCGTTTTTTGCCAAGCAGATGGTGTGGATACTGCTGGGGGCAGTCGCGTTTTTAGTGATGCTGATCTGGGACTATCACCGCATTGCACGATTAGCGTATCCTGCCTATGCGATCATCCTGATCCTCTTGGCGGTCGTCCTCTTCGAAGGAAAGACCAGCCGGGGAGCGCAGCGATGGATTCCAATCGGGCCGTTTGCCTTTCAGCCGTCGGAGTTTGCCAAGCTGGTGCTGATCCTCGTCATGGCGCATTATTACTCGAAGGCGCCACGAGTCGGCTGGCTGCAACGGGTGGTGATTCCCGGCGCGTTGATGCTCCCGGGACTGTTGCTGATTTTGAAGCAACCCGATCTCGGCAGCGGATTGAGTTTCATGGCCGTGTATGCCGCGATGCTGCTCATGGTGGGGATGCGGTCTCAGGCGTTGGGCGTCATTCTCCTATTTTCACTCATGCTCTTTCCGTTTGCCTGGGAAGTCATGTGGGGTTCCTTGCACGATTATCAGCGGCAGCGCATCATGGCGTTCGTCGATCCAAACTACGACCCGGGGGGCAAGGGCTATCACGCGTTGCAGTCACGGATTGCGATCGGCGCCGGAGAATTGACGGGCAAAGGTCTGTACGGCGGCACTCAAAGTCAGCTGAAATTTTTGCCTGAAGGGCACACGGATTTCGTATTTTCGGTGTTCGCGGAAGAATGGGGGTTTCTCGGCGTATTGGTTCTTTTGTTGCTGTTCGTCGCGTTGGTCTGGCTGTCGCTCGAAATTGCGACGCGCGCGAAGGACGAACTGGGCGCCCTCTTGGCGGTGGGCGTAATCTCTATGCTGTGCTTTTGCGTCGTGGTGAATATCGGCATGACCGCGGGCATGTTTCCGATCGTCGGCATCCCCCTTCCGCTCATGAGTTACGGCGGCAGCGCGACCATCATGACGATGGCCTCGCTCGGGTTATTGCTGAACGTGAAACGGCGGCGGTTGAGTTTGTTTTATTGAACGGATGGCGGGCCGTGGTGACGGCCCGCCTGTGGTACATGTGTGCGGGCGGTCAGATTCGGCGGGAAGAAGTGCATCGGAACCTGGGGAAGCCCGCGTTCCACCTCGCGCCGCTTCGAGCGATCCGCTGAACGGAAGGAGTCAGTATGGGTGTGGAAATTGCGATAACCGTCGCACGGGAGGAAACCCGTGTGGCGGTGTTGGACAACGGTGTGGTTACCGATCTGTTCGGGGACCGGGCGAAGTACAAGGACTTCGTCGGTAACATCTATAAAGGAAAGGTTGCCAAGGTCCTGCCAGGCATGCAGGCGGCCTTCGTGGACATCGGTCTGGAGAAGGCCGCGTTCATGCACGTTTCCGACTTATCCCTGGATGCAGAACCCAGCGACACGCTGTTGGATTCGGACGAAGACGATAAAGACGGGGACGACATGCGCCCTCGTCGGGAAAGCAGCAAGCCCATCGAGCAATTGCTCACCGAAGGGCAGGAGCTGATGGTGCAAATATCGAAGGGGCCGATCGGGACCAAAGGTCCTCGTGTGACGACCTATGTGTCCTTGCCGGGACGCTACTTGGTGTTCATGCCGAACGTGGAACATATCGGCGTCTCCCGCAGAATCGCTCGAGACGAAGAGCGTGCGCGCTTGAAGGACATCATGAAGCGGGTCCGCCACCCCGGCTGTGGCTACATCGTTCGGACGGTCAGCGAGGGGGTCAAGGAGGAAGAACTGCGATCCGACGTCGATTTTCTGCACGTGCTCTGGCAAGACATCAAGACGAAGCGCGATCAACTGGCGGCTCCGGCGCTTTTGCATACTGATCTGAGCCTGAGCTTCCGGGTCGTCCGTGATTTATTCGGCAAGAAAGTCGAGCGCCTGTGGATCGATTCACGCCAGGAGTACGACGCCGTCCGCGATTTCGTCCAGCGGTTTTCTCCCGAGCAGACCTCGCGCATCCATTTTTACGACAAGGACGAGAGCCTCTTCGATCACCTGGGTGTCGAGCAGGAAATGGCGAGGGCACTGAGTCGAAAGGTGTGGCTGAAATCAGGCGGTTACCTGGTGATCGATCACACGGAAGCCATGACGGTGATCGACGTGAACACGGGCCGCTTCGTGGGCAAACGCGATCAAGAGGAAACGATTCTCCGCAACAATTTGGAAGCGGCGAAGGAAGTCGCCTATCAGGTGAAATTGCGTGGAATCGGCGGGATCATCATCGTCGACTTCATCGATATGGAGCGGGAAAAGAACCGGGACAAGGTGTACCATGCCCTCGTGGATGCCATGGCATCCGATAAAGCTCGCACTCGGATCTCCCGCATTTCCGACCTGGGATTGATCGAAATCTCGCGTGAACGTGTGCGGGAGGATCTGCTGCGCTCGCTCTCAGAACCGTGCCGGTATTGCGAAGGCCGCGGCTATACGAAGTCACCGACCACGGTGGCCTACGAAATCTTCCGCGAGATTCGAAAGATTGGCAGTGCCGCCGAGCAACAGCGAATTGTCGTCGGGGCGCATCCCTCGGTGGCAGGTCTGCTCCAGGACGAAGAACGGCAGGGCCTGGAAGCGCTCGAGCGGGAATGCGTTGCGAAAGTCCTTGTCATGCCCGATGAACAATTGCATTTAGAACAGTACGATCTTGTGGTCATGTAGCAGCGAACTCCACGGCCGGGTACGTGTCCGGCGGTTGAGTCCCAGGACACGTGAGGCTACGTGCAATCTCTCGCGGCTTCAAAAACCGGTTCCCTCGAAGCCTGGATGAGGCTTCGCACGCTCGAAGGAATAGGCGATCATACTCTGCTCGCTCTGGTGCGGGAGTGGCACAGTCCGGATGCGGTTCTCGCTGCACCGGCGGATGAGCTGGTGCAGAGGGGTTGCAGCCCACGATTGGCCGAGGCCATCAGGCGAGGACCGGACCGTGATGCGTGCCGGCGCATCGCACGGGAACTTGATGCGATTGCGCGGAAGCGCATCACCGTGCGGACGATTCTGGATCCTGCCTATCCGTCGCACCTGCGGACGATTGCTGATCCGCCT
>DASTQY010000123.1:0-2456 GCA_035761525.1 Nitrospira sp.
CGTCCAAGAAAATCAAGGAACTCACCATGGGGCAGGTGCTCGAAGTCGTCTCCGACGACGAGGGGATCAAGAAGGACATGCCGGCTTGGTGCGACACGACCGGTCATCATCTCATGGGGCTCGAAGAGGAGCAGGCAAATTCGGGACCAATATACAAAGCGTTCGTCAAGAAGACCAAGTAATACGCGCAGTGGTTAGGCGATATGAGCGGAAGCCGGAGGATGTTCATCAGACCTCCGGTTTTTTTTTGTAGAGTGACGACACTTGATGGATAGGATCGTAGAATGTGTGCCGAATTTCAGCGAAGGCCGCAGCCAGGCGACTGTTCAAGCGCTAATCGATGCCGTTGCGTCGGTTCCTGGCGTGAGACTGTTGGATCACACCGCGGATCGTGATCATCACCGCTCAGTCTTGACTGTCGTGGGGCACCCGGAAGAGATGGTGGAAGCGATGTTCCGATCGATTCGCGTGGCGACCGATCTGATCGACCTGCGCAGGCATTCGGGCGTGCATCCACGGGTCGGCGCTACCGATGTCGTACCGTTCGTTCCCATTAAAGGTGTCTCGATGCGAGATTGCGTGCAGGCGGCCAAACGTCTTGGCCACCGCGTTGGAACGGAACTCGAGATTCCGGTCTTTCTGTACGAGCGCGCGGCGTCGCACCGTGACCATGCTGCTCTCGAATCGGTCCGTCGCGGCGGCTTAGAAGGCCTCGCTTTCCGCATGGCTAACGATCCGGACTGGTCACCGGACTTCGGTCCCGGTCAGCTTCATGAGACAGCGGGTGCCATCGTCATCGGGGCCAGACCCCCCCTGGTTGCCTTCAATGTCAATCTCTTGTCGACCGATGTGAATGTGGCGCGGTCCATCGCCGAAAAAATCCGGCAGTCAAACGGGGGCATCCCGCATCTCAAGGCCATCGGTGTAGAGCTGGCAAGCCGTGGCATGGTGCAAGTGGCGATGAACCTCACAGACTACGAAGCGGTACCGCTTCATGCCGCGTTCACCGCCGTTCAATCACAGGCCGCCGAGCGAGGCGTATCCATTGCCGGCACGGAAATCGTCGGGCTGGTTCCAGTTGCAGCTATCGTTGAGACGACTAAGGAAGCCCTTAGGCTCGATCACTTCGAACCGCCGCAGCTTCTCGAGACACAAATCGAGGCCGCTTGGTCCCGTGGAGAAAAGGCCAAAGGCAGCCGGACCACCGTGGAACAACCCTTTCGCTTGCCCGTCCCACGGTTCATCGAAGCGGTTGCTGCGCCCACGGCCGTTCCAGGCGGAGGTGCCGTCGCAGCACTGGTCGGTGCCCTGGCGTCGGCGCTGGGGATGATGGGGGCCGGGCTGAGTCGGCAGCCAGCCACAGAACGTCGTCTCAAGGACATCGTCGAGCGGTTGAGCCATCTGCTGCAAGCCGATGGTGCGGCCTACCGAACTTTTGTCGAAGCAACCAAACTACCGAAAACCGACCAAAATCGGCCGACGGCGGTGTCATCCGCTCTTCACGTCGCAACAGAAATACCCCTCGAGATTGCGGAGCAGTCGGCAAAGACCGGTACGCTCCTGTATGCCTGTTCTTGTGGGGTGAAACCTCGCCTCCGATCGGACATGCAGGTGGGCCTGATCCTGGCGATTGCCGCGGCCGAGGCCGGTCTTCACACAGCCGGTGAGAATCTAAAAATTCAACCGAATCATAAGCTTAGAAGGTGTCTCGCTGTCAGAATACGGCGGCTATCGCAAAATCTTGAGGAACTGAAGGTGCTATGCTACACTCCGCCCCCTGGTCAATCGGGCAAACATTCAGCGCAGGCCTTGCCTGGGAAAGTGCGGACGCGAGACGAATGGAAATCAAAGTCTTCAATAACAACGTCGAGAAAGCGCTCAAAGTTGCAAAGAAAAAGCTTGCCGGAGAAGGACTCTTTCGGGAATTGAAGCGGCGGCGGTACTACGAAAAGCCGAGTGTGCGTAAGAAAGCCAAACAGCGCGAAGCACAGCGACGCCGTCAAAAGTGGTTGTCCAAGCGCCGCCCCGAATAGCTTCCGTTCATCAGTCACCATCCTCTACCCCAGCCTTGGTTCGCTTCTCTTCATGCGTCAGGACCAGATCCATGAGGCGATCCGGATCCTCAAACGGGAGGTCCGCCAGTGGCAGGAGCCGGTGGTTGGCGTTATTGCCAGAACCTCTGCTCGGGATCCCTTTCGGATTCTCATCTCCTGTTTGTTGAGCTTGAGAACAAAAGACAAGACGACGAGTGAAGCCAGCGCCCGGCTCTTCGCTTTGGCATACACCCCCGGCAGGCTCCTGAACCTGCCGCGGAGAACCATTGAGCGCACAATTTATCCGGTGGGATTTTACCGAACGAAGGCAAAAGCTATTCATGCAATTTGCCGTCGGCTCTTGGATGAGTATGGGGGCACGGTGCCCGATTCGATCGATGAGCTCGTCACTCTGCCAGGCGT
>DASTQY010000124.1:0-4012 GCA_035761525.1 Nitrospira sp.
TCGGACCATGATCATGGTCGCACCCACCGCATGCATGATGCCTCCCGAGCAACTCGTCGATCAGACGGCCTATGCCTTGGAGCATTGAGGCGCCGGCTCGATGCCCTCCGGGAACGGGACGCAAAGCGAGTCCCGCAAGGATGAACGGCATGACGAGCAAGCCAACGACAAACGCCATGTTGGGAAAGACCTCGCCTGAGACTGAGACGAGGGCCCATGCAAGCAGCAAAGGCATGACTCCAACGACGAAACTATTGGCGGCGACGCGCCAACTGCAGGTCCGTCGCCACAGTCCTATGGTCCCTATGGTGAGCCAGAAAAACCCCCATGCGGCACTCAAGACCAGGCCCCCCAGGAGCGCGCCGACTATGAAATTGATCACGGGACTGTGCATCCTGCCTCCTCGGGCGTTTACCGTTCTCTCGCGAGCTTGAGAAACACCTCTTCAAGATCGGCTTGGCCGAAACGTGCAATGATCTCTCGAGCCGTTCCCTCGGCGACGATTCTGCCTCGCTGAAGGAAGATGATCCGGTCCGACATTTCCTCCATTTCACGCATGTTGTGCGACGTATACAGAATACTCAATCCCGCCGACCGACGTTCTTCTTTTAGGAGTGCACGGATTTTGTGGGCGATGTCCGGATCGAGGCTGGCCGTCGGTTCGTCGAGAAAAAGAATCTTTGGTTCCGTGAGCAGCGCCTTGGCCAGCGTTAGTCGCGTCATCTGACCGGAAGAAAGTTTTCTCGTCACTTTATGACGAAATTCATCCATCTCCAGCTTCTTGACGATGTCATCCACTCGCCGATGGATTTCCGAGAGCCCATATAATCGGGCCACGACCCATAAGTTCTCCTCCACCGTCAGTGCCATCGGCATCGAAATGTAGGTCGACGAAAAATTGACCTGCTGGAGAATCTGTTCTCGATGGGTGGCCAACTCCATCCCAAACACCTCGATCGCCCCTGCGGTCGGCGTGATGAGGCCCAGCAACATGTGGATCGTGGTCGTCTTGCCTGCGCCGTTCGGCCCCAGCAATCCCAGGATCTCTCCAGGCTCGATGGAAAAGGAGACGTCCTCCACCGCGGTGAAATCACCGAATTGTTTGCGCAAATGACTGACTCGGAGCACGGGTGTCGTCATGGTTCTATCGGTACTGGTTCAGAAAGACAAAAAGTCTTTTATTTTGTCCGGAAGGTGGCAGGTCTCGCATTTTCGGTCCAAAATTCTCCCCTCGTGTTGGGCCTTCCCGTCATGGCAACGGAAGCAATCGTTGAGAGCCCGCGTCCGAAGATACGACCCTTCCGGATACTCCGGATGCCACGGCTTGTTGTCTGTGGAAACATGTCCACGCGGCAAGACGATGGGGTATCCTTTGATCGGCTGATCGTGTACGACTCCCGAATGACAGGTCGTGCAACCCTCTTTCTTGCCGCGGGTGCCGAATGCTTCCATATGCTTACGGTGACTCATCACAAGACCTACATCTTTCACAGGGACCGGAAGATCGCGGGGTGCGACTTCCGAGGTGCGAAGGATATGTTGATGACAACCCAGGCACACCTGTGAATCAACCTGAGCTTTCAAATTATAGGGATCGGTCGGTGTGCCGAACAGGTAAATGGCGACGTCTTTCGTCCCCGCCCACGCCTTGTCCTGTAGCCAGCCCTCAATCCCCGGCCTCACATGGCATGCGACGCACGTCACGTCCTTGTGCGAGGACTTCACCCAACTGTCGTAGGACGGCTTGATCGTGTGGCAACTGGCACAAAATGCCGGATGGTTCGTCAACGGAATAGCGACTGCTCCGAGCGCCATTGCGCCGGCCACGATCACCAGGGCGATGGTGGCTCTAGACGTCCAGCTCATGCTCCGAAGGAGCGCGTCGCAGCGGGAAATGCTTCATGATGAGTGCGGCTACGCCGGGCACGTCGTTGAGATCGAACAACGGGACTTGCAAGTCGATAGGCTTATCCGACACCACGGCCAGCAGGCCTTCGGAGGAGATTGGAATTTCACCGACTTGATCGCGAATGATGACGATTTTGGGATATCCTTCGTGCTTCCACCCTTCGGCAATAATCAAATCATAGGACCCGTCCAAAAACCGGCTGCGCACGTCCTCCACGTTCATCTGATCAGAAACATCCGCGAACATGGCCATGCTGCCTTTCGACAGGATGACGACGCTGCTCGCGCCGGCCTGTTTGTGCCGCCAGCTGTCCTTGCCCTCGGTATCCAAGTCGAATCCGTGGCCGGCATGCTTGACGGTCGCGATCTTGTATCCCGCCCGTACGAGCTCTGGAATCATGCGTTCGATAAAGGTCGTCTTGCCGCTGTTCGACCTTCCCACGAAGCAGACGATCGGGACGTCCATCGAAAACCTCTCAGCAGCAGGACAGCCGGTGAGGGCTGCTCTGACTCGATTCGGCATAATTCGCCCAGCTTTCCCCGCTGAGCAGTTGAACGGAAACCACATCGCCTGGATTGAGCCGTTCGATTTCGACGGGCACATCGATCAAGCAGTTGGCCTTGACCATCGAAGTCAAAATCCCGGACCCTTGATCGCCCGTTGTTCGTACTTTGAATGCACCGTCTTCCCGCGTGAGAACGCCGCGCAGAAAGTGGCGCCGATCTGGACGTTTAGAAAACTTTTCCTGGAAAAGTGCCTGCACCACCGGCCGGCCGTAACTCCGATGGCCGCTCATTTTGAGCATCGCCGGCCGTACCAACTGCTCGAAGGTGACCATGGAAGAGACCGGATTCCCCGGCAGCCCGAATGCGAGCTTGCCCTGTATTTTTCCAAAGGCGAGCGGCTGTCCTGGCTTGATGGCCAGCTTCCAAAAATTCATCTCTGCTCCCAGGTCGCGGAACACCGCTTTCGTGAAGTCGTAATCTCCCATCGAGACTCCACCGGAAAGCACGAGGATGTCGGCGGTCAAACCGTGCGAAATTTTCTCTTTTAATGCGGCGGGAGTGTCCTTTGCAATTCCCAGTAGGAACGGAATTCCGCCCGCATCCTGGACCGCGGCAGCGATGCCATAGCTGTTGGAGTTGATGATCTTCTCATCGCTGAAACGTTCGTCTAGGTCGGCCAGCTCATCACCCGTCGAAAGGATCGCCACTCGGGGGCGCTGGTGGGCGAAAACAAACGATTTGGCGAGAATAGCCAGCATCCCTGCCTCACCGGGGCGGATTCGAGTGCCCTTGGTAATGATCCGCTCGCCCTTTTTGACATCCTCTCCCTGGGGGCGAATATTCGATCCTTTTGCTTCAGGCTTGAAGACGCGTACCTGATCGGGCCCAGGCTCGGTGTCCTCAACCTTCAAAACCGTGTCCGCCCCCTTCGGGATCGGCGCCCCGGTCATGATCCGGATCGCTTGGCCTGGCCCTACCGTTTTGGTCGGCATCTTCCCGGCAGGCACGTCTTCAATCACCGTCAAGGTGACGGGCTTTTCAATGGCGTGCTCCTGGCGGATATCCTCCCAGCGCACCGCGAATCCATCCATGGCGCTATTATCCCAAGGCGGGTTGTCGCGTTCGACGATGATGTCCTCGCCCAGCACTCGTCCCAGGGCATCCAACAGCGGGATCTTTTCCACACCCAGTACGGGTGTCGCATCCAACACGATTTTTTGGGCTTGTTCGAGTGGAGTTAATCCTGACATGACATCCTGACTCTTCATTGCTCCGCTTACCGGTGCTGCCGTGGAGCCACGTTGACCAGCGATCCGCTCTTCTTACAGAACGTTTCCACCTTGTTGGCGATCTCGTGATAGGCCTCTGCGGTGGGGGTATCGGAACAGAACATGGCAAACGGCTCTCCGGCATCCGACTGGATGACCACATCGGGGTCGAGCGGGATGCGCCCCAGAAAAGGCACGCCCATATCCTGCGCCGAGGCCTCGCCTCCGCCTTTTCTAAACACGTCGATGTGTTGATGGCAATGAGGACATTCCAGGCCGCTCATGTTCTCTACGATACCGATAATCGGCACTTCGCTGTCTTTGCAAAA
>DASTQY010000125.1:0-2151 GCA_035761525.1 Nitrospira sp.
GCTTCGGGAGAGCGGTCGTAGGCCGTCACGTGATGCCCGGCCTGCTGCAAGCGGGTCACCATGTTCAAGCCCATCTTTCCAAGACCGATGAATCCAATTTCCATGACACACCTTCCACAGGAAGCGAGTTGTGATCGGCGCAACTTTCTATGATAAGACGCGGAGTAGTAGCGAAGCGGACCCTCTCAGTCGATGCGGGCCGGATTAGGCACGTCCTTAAACAAGAGATTGGCCATGTCTCGTCCGCAATTCAGGCGCTCGGGCAACGTCGGGGCCACGAGAAAGTGACCCGCCAGCTCGCCGAGGACGCCGTCGCGTGAGGAGATGAACCGCGGGACGTCGACCGGTGCGGTCAGCCAGAGGCCGCGCAGACGGAAGAACGCAGTGACAAAATCTTCGAAAAAGATCGTCAAGAGGTACTGTGCCGTTGCGGGCTTGTCGGCGAAGTCTTGCGCCTTGCCTAGCCAGTGGAAACATTCCGCCTTCAACCGGATTTGTTCGTTCATGTTCACGGGTGGGGGGCCCTGCCTGAAACGGTGGCTGGCCCGTTCGATCAGTTTGGCTCCGATTGCATCGTGATCATGAAGAATGCGGGCCTTGCGCAGCAACGAGGGTAAGCGGGCTGAATAGGCCAGCTCATCTTCGACGTCTTTGTGGCCCCAGTACCGGATGTCCGCCATGCGATCGGCGACGCGGATGATTTCATGGCCGTCCGCCTGACCTTTCACGAGCACGACCAAATCAATGTCACTGTGCGTGGTCACGGCCCGCCTCGCACCTGACCCGACCAGCAGAACACTCACGAGGTCGCCGCCCCGGCGACCTTTCGCGTGGCGCAGCGCGAGGCCTACGATCTCTTCATAGGCTGGTTCATTCGGCGGCTCAGGTGGCTCAGGCAGTTCCGGCAGCGGAACCAGTTCGGACTGCAGTTCTTCCTTTGTTGGAAGAGTATTCGTACCCTCGGCATCCATGACTACGTTCCTTGCGCCGACTGGATTTGTGCCGGCAGGGATCTCAGCCACTCCTCAAAGGGGCGATCCGCGTCGACAATGATTTCCAGTTTCCCGTTGGTGAGTCGCTTGACCAGCCCCGGACGGGCGGGAGACAACGGGATTTCGACCCATTCGCGATTGAGCCCGAGCGAGTCGGTCAACTCTAAAATCCGACTGATCTGTGCAAATGTGACAGCGTCCATCAGATGGTGTCTCCACGGCTTGTGCCATTCTAGCAGGATGCCTGAAAAATCTGCCAGGGTGCAATCGTATGAGGAGGCAGTCAGCCGAGAATCCGCGCAAAGACCTCGGCCGCTGCGTCGATCTGCCTGGTTGAAACATCGAGATGGGTGACGGCCCGGAAACTCGTGCCACCAACGGCGTTGATCAGCACGTGGTCCCTTCGTAATGCCGCCACAAGCTCGGAAGGAGAGAGCCGGTGTCCGATGATATCGAAGATGACGATGTTGCTCTCGACATGCTGCGGATTGATCGTGATTGCTGGAATCTGCTGGAGTTTTCTGGCCAGGCGCTTCGCGTTATCGTGGTCGTCCTTCAGTCGCCCGATATGATGATCGAGCGCATAGATGCCGGCCGCGGCGAGGATGCCGGCCTGCCGCATGGCGCCGCCGTACATGCGGCGATACCGTCTGGCTTTGTCGATCAACGCGGGATCGTTCGTAAGGAGCAGAGAGCCGGCGGGTGCTCCCAACCCTTTCGAGAGGCAGACGGACACGGTTTCAAAGTGCTGCGCGTAGGCCGCCGGCGGCAAAGTCGTGGCAGCGACGGCGTTGAACAGTCTCGCGCCGTCCAAATGCATGGGGACACCGTGTGCGGACGCGACAGCCCGGATGCGTTCGATCGTCGACAGCGGATAGATGGTCCCGCCGCCGGCATTGTGCGTGTTCTCCAGACAGATGAGCGCCGTTTGAATGCTGTGCTGGTCTTTGGGACGGATTGCGGCTTCGATGTGTTCGGGTCCCATGATGCCGCGATCGCCGGTCACCCAATGTAGTTGGACGCCGGCGAGTGCACCGGCCGCGCCCTGTTCATACCGTACGATATGCGCCTTGCTCTCGGCGATGACTTCCTGGCCTGGTTGGGTCTGAATGCGGATGGCTAATTGGTTGGCCATCGTACCTGAAGGTACGAACAATGC
>DASTQY010000126.1:0-2974 GCA_035761525.1 Nitrospira sp.
TTGCACCGGGCCTTGTTCTCTCATCTCTCAAAAGCTCAACGTACAACCCCGTGTTAATGAGCTTGTCTAACAGCTTGTTGGGGTAAGACCCAGCTCCGCTAGAGTTCTGAAACCCAAATTTAGACCGACGGCGGCAATTTGAGCACCTTCTTCAAGATCCAATCCTGCAACCGATCAGGCAGCCACTTCACCATGAGCGCCCTAAGCTTCGCATCGGCACCAACCAGATAGCGGGTTCGCGGTCGCCTTGCGGTTAAGGCGTGCAGGACCGCCTGAACCACGGCATCAGGTGGAATCGCGCGCCGCGCACTCTCATCCACTTTCTCTCTCAAGCGTTGAGCACTCTCTCCATACAGACGCTTGCCTTCAGGCGGAATAACCGTCTCGAGAGTGAGCGCAGTGCTCAGCGACTTGTTCCAAATCGGGGTGGCGATGGCTCCTGGTTCGATGATCGATACCTCGATTCCCCAAGGGTACAGTTCCAGCCGCAGCGCATCGGTGAGGGCCTCCAACGCATACTTCGAGGCTGAATACGGTCCCATCATCGGTATGGTGCCGCGCCCTGCGATTGAGCCCATGTTGACGATGCGTCCACGTGCCCGCCGGATCAAGGGAAGCAGCGCTTGGGTGACCGCAATTTGTCCGATGACATTGACTTCGAATTGACGGCGCAATTCTGCTAACGGAAGGAGTTCTAACGGACTCGCGATCGCAATACCGGCGTTGTTCACCAGTCCCGACAGTCCCTCGGGGCCCACGCGCTGTTCGACGAACTCGGCGGCCTCATGAATGGATTTCGTGTCTGTCACATCGAGGTGAACCGGGACAATCGCCGCGCCTCCCCTGGCGCGAAGCGCTTCACCCGCCTGCAAATCACGTACTCCGGCAAATACGGTCATGCCCTGCTGCGCACACCCGATAGCGCAGGCCGCGCCAATGCCGGTGGACGCGCCCGTGACCAAGACGAATCGCGAAGCACCCTGACTAGTCATTCCAGATTTCCTTCGACTCTCGCGGATTGTAACAGAAAGTTAACAATCGCGACTTTTATTCGAGATAGATTTCTTCACTAAGCCCTCTGGATTCATCTACAATGGCGTGACCTATTCAGTATTTCTTGGATCCTAAAATCGTCCGCTTTCTGACATGTCAAAAATTGCCGTTATCGATGTCGGTACCAACTCGATCCACATGGTCCTCGCCGAGGTCCTGCCCGATTTCAGTTACAAGATTCTCGACCGGTTCAAAGATATCGCGAGACTCGGGGACGGCGCTTTCGCCAGTCAACGTCTGTCAGAGGAGGCGATGGCAAGGGGCCTGAGCGTCATCGGCCGGCTCGCGACGCTGGCAAAAAACAAGGGGTACGATCGGATCATAGCCGTGGCCACCAGCGCCGTTCGAGAAGCGAAGAACGGCGGCGACTTCATCGATCTCGTGAAGGAGCAGACCGGTCTCACCGTCCGCGTCATCAGCGGAACGGAAGAGGCGCGTTTGATCTTCCTGGGCATCAAGAATAGCGTGCCGATGACCGAGCAAGCGGCGCTGGCGGTGGATGTCGGCGGTGGTTCGGTGGAACTCATGGCGGGCAATCGGGATCAATTACTGCACGCCAAGAGCCTCAAGCTCGGTGCCATCAGGCTCGCCGATCAATTTCTGAAACGCACGCCGCCGTCCGACAGAATGCTGCGTGAACTTGAAGACCTGGTGACCGGACAATTGGCCGGGACGCTCGAGAGCTTCAAGACCAAACGCTTCGAGACTCTCATTGCGACGTCAGGAATGGCGGCCAACCTCGCCGAAGTGATTCATCAGCGGCGAACGAACCGTCCTCTCCCGCAGCTCAATCTGGCCACCGTGTCGCTGAAGGAAGTGAAGGAGATGGAGCAGGTGCTCCGTCAGTCGACGATCAAGGAACGCCTGGCTATTCCCGGCCTGGATCCCAAACGCGTGGATACACTGTTTCCGGCCTCGCTCGTCCTTCGCCGTCTGATGGAATTGGTGGGACGCGACGAGCTGATCCTCTGCGACAAGGCCATCCGCGAGGGCGTGATTTTCGATTTCATCGTCCGGCATCGCGAGCGGATCAAAGCCGAAGCCGACATACCGGATCTGCGACGCCGCAACGTGCTGGCTCTGGCGAGGCGATGCCAGGTTCCGGAAGTCCATAGCCTCCACGTCGCGAGTCTGGCGTTGCGGCTCTTCGACCAGACCAAACGGCTGCATAATCTAGGCGAGATCGAGCGCGAGTGGCTCGAATTTGCCGCCATTCTCCATGACATCGGCTACCTGATCAATGAGCGGCAGCACCACAAGCATACGTACTACCTGATCACCCATAGTGAACTGGGAGGGCTCTCGGCCGAAGAAATCGTCATCGTGGCCAATATCGCGCGGTATCACCGGCGTGCTCTTCCGCACAGCAAACATGACCCCTTCGATGCTCTCACTCCTAAGCTACAGCGAACAGTCCGTATCATGTCCGCGTTGCTTCGGATTGCTGACGGCCTGGACCGGACCCACTTCTCAGTCGTCAGGACCCTGGACGTCAAAATAGGCGCAACTATTAAGATTATTGCCTATGTGACGGGCGATGCCGAATTGGAAGCCTGGGCGGCGAAAGGACGGTCAGATCTATTTGAACGGATCTTCCGCCGGCGGGTACAATTCACGTTAAAACCTCAAGAGGATGCAGCATGAGTGAACAGCCGCCCAATACCCCCACGCCGCCCCATCCGTATCCCGGCAAGTTGATCATTGTCGAGGGCATCGATGGCTCGGGCAAGAGCACGCAGCTGCTGCTCCTGCACAAGTGGCTGGAATCGAAAGGCCACAAAGTCTTCTTCACGGAATGGAACTCGTCTGAATTGGTCAAGGACACGACCAAGCGCGGCAAGAAAAACAAAAGCCTGACTCCCACGACGTTCAGCTTGCTCCATGCCACCGACTTCGCCAGCAGGCTGTACCATGAGATTCT
>DASTQY010000127.1:0-2759 GCA_035761525.1 Nitrospira sp.
GCGCAAGAGGCGGTGAGGGAAGGCAGACATATGAGAGCAGTCCTTCTCTAATGAGTATGGTGCAACGCCCGGACGGCTAATGCGAGCAATCTCTATGCCATTCTTGAGCGGCGCGAATTCCAAAGAAATGCGGGGTTTTACTCGCCAATCGTATCTTGCTGTGGTCAAAATTGTTCGGCGTGTTTCTGAGAACATATGGCGTTTAAAAACGGTGAATATGGCTTTACTGGCTGGCTGTCAGCCATGTTGGTAACGGGCGTGATGGCAGCTAGTATATTTCCGCAATTCGTTTGGTGGATTGTGCCGACAAGGCCAAAGCCATAGAGTGATGGGGTGGGAAGACGAGTTCAGTACAGAAACTGCATCATCAAGTCCAACCCTGAGCTGGTCGCTGCTTCAGGTGAATGGAGGCTACGGATTGCGATCTACTCGCAGACGAATGGCGTTTTGAACATGCAATCCTTCTCAGGGCCTACGGTTTACAATAGCGAGGAAGAAGCTGATGTCCATGGTATCGCGTATGGCCAACGCATCATTGATGAGAAGGTGCCTGGATTGAAGGCGGGTTAGCTAAGCTGCCACATACATCGTCAGGTGCCACCTAGTCTTGGGAAACACTTCAATAGCGGCAGACTTTGACGTGAGGCGAGCGGCTAAGAGGCCCAAAGCCGACCTATTGGTTCTTCCGCAGCCTATAGAGTACCCTACATAACCATGGACTTTTCACAGGATGACACGGTGCATCTTAAACATTCCCTTTTGAACGTTCGTAAACTGTCTTTCCCCCTGACATATGGGATCATGCTGTTAACTCTTACCGGCTTGGGTTGCCAGACTGCCTATTATGGAACGATGGAAAAGCTTGGCTATCACAAGCGCGACCTATTGGTCCGCGATGTCACAAAAGCCCGTGATGCTCAGCAGGAGGCCAAAGAACAATTTAGATCGGCTCTCGACCGCTTCACCAAAACTTTGGACATCCAGGGCGGGGAGTTACAAGAGAAGTACGAGGCCCTAAACTCCGAATACGAGCGGAGCGAAGCCAAAGCGAACGCGGTTCGAAATCGGATTGCGTCAGTGGAAGACGTGTCTGAAGCGCTGTTTCGTGAATGGAATGCCGAACTTAAGGAGTACTCTAGCTCCGCTTTGCGCAAAAAGAGCCAAGAGCAGCTGACAAAGACTCGCACGCACTATGCGCAATTGATCAAAGTCATGAAACGGGCCGAAGCGAAGATGGCGCCCGTGTTGGCGAAGTTCAAAGACCAGGTTCTTTTTCTAAAGCACAACCTGAACGCCCAAGCCATCGCGTCATTAAAAAGTGAATTGGCCTCGGTGGAAGGGAACATCAATTCACTCATTAAGGATCTCAACACCTCCATTCAAGAGGCCGATTCCTTTATTGCCGCCATGCCGAAAGACAATGATTAGGCAAAGTTCCCACTTATTTTCTGAGGACGGCTACTGCGTCTATTAATTTCTTCTGAGTCTGATGGATATCAGCCGCCGGTAATGCGTACACACCTGCCTTCACCACAATCTCTTGCCCCTGTCGGCTGTTCACAAATCTCAAAAACTCACTTAGAGCGGCACTCAGTCTCTCAGACGGCTTCTTGTTGATATAGAGATATAATGTCCGGGTCAGCGGATAGCTGCCATCAATTGCTGACTCGGCACTTGGGCTGACGAATGGAAGACCCGATTTAGCCGCAAGCGGAAGCACGCGGACAAACGACGTTTGAAAGCTAATTCCGCTGTAACCGATACCGAGAGGATCCCGCCCTACGGCCAGGATAAGGTTGGCCGACCCTGGTTCTTCTTGAAGCGTAGTCCGGAACTCTTCATCTAGTAGAACACGCTCCTTGAAATATGCTCGCGTACCCGATCGCTGGTCACGACCGTATAAGTGTATGCCAGCTTCCCGACGCTCATCTTGGAAGCCAAGCTGGCCCCACGTCGTGATCTCCTTTACATCACGTCGTGATTTGTTCGAGAAGATGGCGTGCACTTGATCAAGCGTGAGACCTTGGATGGGATTATCCTTATGCACATATACGGCAACGGCTTCCAAGGCAATGGGAATTTCCATGGGACGATAGCCGTAGCGAGACTCGAACGTCTCAACCTCCTTAGGAGATAGGCGGCGGGAGGAGGCCATGACCTGCACTTGCATGGATACCTGGTGCCCGTCATCGCTCCCATCACCGCGTCGATACGTCGACTTATTCTGAACCATTTCCCAGAAGGGTCGTCGGTCGTCCTCTGCCACGGCCGATTTGGAACCCTGCCCCTCTATCGCGATGTGAACGTCGGGATAATACCGTCGAAATTCACCACTCAAGCGTGTCATCAGAGGATACATGGTGTTGGATCCCGCAATCGTAAAGCGTCCTTGGACTCCTTCGACGGAAATGTAGGACGGTAGCTCAGCCTCCGTCACACCGACAGCCGGCTCTGCTCCGGAACTGACGTCTGTCCACGTGGAGAAGCACTCCGGGCCTAGTAGCATCGCCATCAGGGAAAGGGCACGAACAAACTTGGAAGTCATGGCCGATCCTCCTCTAGTTGCGGAATGGGCCCGTCGGCATAAACGGCTTTGAAAGGAAGGAACGGATTTGAAAGGCAATTTGATCGCGAATGTTCCTAAACACCGCTTCGCGCTCGCTGTCAGATCCAACGGCCGAGGCCGGATCTTCAAAACTCCAATGCAACATTCGGATGACCCCCGGCCAAATGGGACATGCCTCTTTGGCCCGGTCGCA
>DASTQY010000128.1:0-6672 GCA_035761525.1 Nitrospira sp.
GCATTGAGGACCGCGGCTTTCATGGCCGTCTTGTTGTCCGGAAATTCCCAGATGGCGATGACGTCGTATTCGCCGAGGCAGTAGTAAGCCTGGATGAGCTTTCCGCCCAGGGATTGGGCATTGTGCTTGACGGCTTCGGCTCGCTCGATCCCCTTGTCCTTCATCGATTGGAGACCGTGTTGCGTGAACTTCACGAGGCTAACGTAGGTCTGCATAGTGGGTCCTCCTAAGTGAGCGGTGCAGTGCTGTGTTCGACCAAATTGTAGGGGAATGGAGGGGATGGATGATAGACCCCGCTGCTCGAGCGAGAGGTGGACCGCATGGCCTCCATCTCCCGGAGCGGGAAGAAAGAGGAGGGCTCAGGACCATTCATATGATGTGCGTGCCTGGGAGACATCACCCTACACAGACAAGGGGTTTTACTAGGCTGACCGCTGCTAAAAGCAGCACATAGTAGGACGACCAGGCGTTGCGCATCACACAGAAACATGGAGGCAGGAACCATGGATATTCAACGCGCCGTCAAGGCATTCATCGCAGAAGGGAAGGATTTGTACCACCGGCTCCGCTCCAGTGGTGAGGGACTGTCCGATCTGGATCTGGTCGCGCTCCGAGAACAGTTATACATTCTTGATACGGAGGCCGGTCATTTGCAGGAGCTCAAAGATTCCCAATCGAACGGAGCCGAGTTCATCTTCAGCAACAGGCCACCAGTTGTCCAGCCGTTCAGCCGCAAAGCGGCCTAGTTGAACATAGCCGTTCCGAATCGGTCATAAGATCCGACGTCGCCTCACCCCCGCGGTTATGTCCGCCGGGGAGGGCCTATTCTGATTTCGCGGTCCGTCGGTATGCCTAGCTTTGAGAATCGCCTGCCGAGCGCCAGTGGTTGAAACGGCACCTGAAGTACCCGTTTGACAATGAGTGGATATTGGGGGGAGGATCACGTTCCTCAGGCCAGCCCTACCGAGAGGAGTGACCGTGAAAGCTGGTTATCGTTTGATCCTTGTCGATCACGACGGCGTGATGGTGTCGGAATTCCAGCTGACGGAGCGCGACCTGGCCGATCCCCCGGCGTTTGTGGCCGCGATTAAACAGTCGATCGAGCAGGTTGAAGATGAAGAACCTTGAAATACAGCCTCCTGAAACGGATCTCACTGAGAGCGACCGGCCGATGAGTGCGCCGACCACACCCCATGATCTGGCGCGATCGACTCTATCCGTTCTGGTTATGGTCGGCCTCATCGCCGCCTCGTTTTGGATTCTGCGGCCATTTATTCCTGCGATGCTCTGGGCGACGATGATCGTCGTCGCGGGTTGGCCATTAATGTTGCAGCTCGAATCGTTGCTCTGGGGACGGCGCGGCTTGGCCGTCACGGTCATGACGTTGGCGCTGTTGCTCGTATTCGTCGTTCCCTTTTCGCTGGCGGTGACAGCGCTCGTGACCCATCTCGACGAGATCGTTGACTGGGCGCAGTCGCTCAAATCCCTCACTCTGCCTGCGCCACCATCCTGGGTCGAAAGCATCCCTCTCGCCGGTACGAGGATCGCCTCTTCATGGCGCGATTTCGCCTCTTCCGGTCCTGATGAGCTCGCCCGATCCGCGGCGCCGTATGCCAAGGTGACCGGAAGCTGGCTGCTGGCTCAACTCGGCAGTCTGGGTGCCATGACCGGGCAGTTTCTGCTCACAGTCCTGATTGCGGCCGTGCTCTTCGCTCGAGGGGACAGCGCCGTGGCGGATCTGCGCCGGTTCGGACGACGCCTCGCAGGAGCACGCGGCGAACAGGCGGTGAATCTGGCCGGGCAGGCGATTCGCGGCGTCGCGCTCGGCATTGTCCTCGTGGCCATGGGCCAAGCGGTGTTGGGGGGAATCGGTCTGTTTGTGGCGGGTGTGCCGTTCGCCGCGGTGTTGACGGCGTTGATGTTTCTGTTCGGCATCGTGCAGGTTGGCGTCGTGCCGGTGCTCGCTGTCGCCGTCACCTGGCTCTATTGGCAGGGAAGCCATGGCTGGGCCACTGGACTCCTGGCCTGGACTATCTTTGTCGGGACAATCGACAACGTGATACGGCCGATTCTCATTCAAAAGGGCGCGCGGTTACCGCTGGTGCTCATCATCGCCGGCGTCATTGGCGGTCTGGTCGCATTCGGCGTGGTGGGAATTTTCGTGGGACCGGTCGTGCTGGGAGTGGGTTATATGTTGTTTGAAGCCTGGATACAGGAAGAACCGCTCGATTCTGAGGAAGGCGTGTAGATGTGGCTCATCGGCAGGCGATTGATGAGGCAGGCCATGCGAGAGAGACGGCTACCGACAATCACACTCCGTCAGTCCAAACCTCGGTCATCGTTGGCACCCTGCCTTGTATCCCTGTTTCTCGTCGCAGCACCGGTTTTTGGCGGAACGCCGGAGCGGGAACAGGATCGTGGTGCCTGGCGCACTGCAGCGCCGGCGGCCATGAAGCGGACGGAAGTGGCTGCCGCAACGGTCGGAGGCAAGATCTATCTCGTGGGCGGGTTCGAAGAGCCGAGCATCAGCAATGTGGTGAATCTCTCGATTACACCCGTTGTCGAAGAGTACGACGCTTCTACCGACCGATGGAGATCGAAGGCGCCGATGCCGGTCGGTCTGCATCATGTGGGTATCGGCGTGGTCGGCGGACGCCTGTACGTGATCGGCGGCTATAAACAGTCCGGCCTCAGCGTCTGGGGACCAGTCGCCACCCTGTATTCCTACGATCCGGCCGCGGACGCCTGGACGGAGCTCCCCGCGATGCCGACCGCCCGGGGGGCCTTGTCGGTCACGGCGCATGAAGGCAAACTGTACGCGATCGGTGGCTTTGATGGAAAGGGTAACAGCGCAGCCGTCGAAGTGTATGATCCCGTGCGAAACGCTTGGAGCACGCGGGCGTCGCTGCCGACTCCGCGTGATCATCTGGCGACCGCGACGTTGGCCGGGAAGGTCTACGCCATCGGCGGGCGAGTGAAAGGCGACTACCATCGCAATCTTTCCGTCACGGAAGTGTACGATCCCGGCTTGGACAAGTGGACTAAGGCGCCGGACCTTCCAACGGCCAGGAGCGGGATCACTGCCGCTGAAATGGGAGGGCGAGTCTATGTGTTCGGCGGCGAAGGCGCGAACGGCACCTTCCATGAAAATGAAGCCTACGATCCGACACGCGATGCCTGGCAGGCTATGGCGCCAATGCCAACAGCACGTCACGGCCTCGGGTCGAGCGTCATCGATGGCCACATCCATGTGATCAGCGGCGGGCCGACGCCTGGCGGCTCGTTCAGTAACCTCAACGAGGTCTTCTCACCACCGGGGAGCCGGTGAGTCCGTTGGCACCGCTCACCCCGCTTCCTCAAAAAAACTACGATACCTGTCGAGCACGGACATCGTGTTGTCCCTTCGGTCGAGAAGTTCCCAAACATCTCCGGTCCCGACATTACCTTCCGTCACCACGGCCAGATAAAAGCCGCACCGGCCGCTCGCATGAAACCGTTGTGGCATGTCGGGGCGTTCGAACCGCACGCCGAGTTTGTAGCAGGGCATGCGGGGCTGCGTGACTTCGACCACCGCGGAGCCGATACTGAATCGATCGCCGATGTAGACGGTCGATTCGTCCGCTCCTTCCGTCGTGAAATTCTCACCAAACATGCCGTAAGGCAACTGCATGCCGGGAAGCTCAGTCCGCCAAAACGCATAATGCTCGGATGGATAGACATAGACCGCCTTGTCCCATCCCCCGTGCACACTCAGATCGGCTTGCTCGTCGCCCTCTAGATTGTGCGGGCGCAGCATGATGCGCCCCTCTACCGGGGCCTTGTAGATGCCGGTCGTCACAGTCCTGCGTCGCCACTTTACCTTGCGCGGACGACCCACCTGAATCGAAAGCAGCTTCATCATGACCTCCCAATAGAGCCGGCCCGGCGGATCAATGCTGCGCCTCGCGTACATCTTCACTCACTGGCACTGACTCCAACTTCTACCGGCGTCAGCGCGCGCAGAAACTCCACGACCTTCGCACCGATTTCCGTGCCGTGCGTTTCGAGCGCAAAATGGCCGGTGTCGAAGAAGGCGACTTGTGCATTCGGATTATCCCGGGTGAACGCGTGCGCCCCTGCCGGGAGAAACAATGGATCTCCTTTGCCCCAGACGGCAAGCAGTGGCGGTTGATGCTCACGGAAATACTGCTGAAAGCGCGGATAGAGCGTCACGTTGTTGCCATAATCGAGAAACAGATCGAGTTGAATGTCCTCGTTACCGACGCGTGCCAATAGGGCGCTGTCGAGCGTATAGGATTCGGGTGCGATGCGCGATTCATCGGTGCCCTGCGTGTATTGCCACTTGGTGGCGTCGGGCGAGAGAAAGGTTTTCAACGCGTTTCGGTTTTCTTGAGTGGGCTCCGCCCAATACCGTTGAATCGGATTCCAGCCTGCGCTGAGACCTTCCTCGTACGCGTTCCCGTTTTGGGACACGATGGCCGTGATCCGTTCGGGATGACGGAGCGCCAGTCGAAGACCAACAGGCGCACCGTAGTCGAAGATATAGACCGCATAGCGAGCGAGGCCGATGGCTTCCGTAAAGCGTTCCATCACATCGGTCAAATGATCGAAGGTATAGGCAAAGTGTGACCGGCTGGGCGCATCCGAAAAGCCGAATCCGGGCAGGTCGGGAGCGATGACGTGAAAGTGCTGGGCAAGCAGCGGAATCAGCCCGCGGAACATGTGCGATGACGAGGGAAAGCCATGCATCAGGAGGATGGCGGGAGATGCTGGCGAGCCGGCTGCGCGATAAAAAATGTTGATTCCGTCTATCTCTTGCTTACAGTAGCGAATTGACGGGGTGTGAGCAGACATACGAACTCCTTTGGTGTAGGCGGCCGGAATTGCCGGCGGCAGGTGATGAATTGTGCGGAATGGCCGTGGAACATACGCTAACTATCTATACAATATATTGACGGTTATATCAGTGTTGGGCTAACCTGTCAAGTATGGATTTGAAGGTTCGACATGAAATCCCCTTTCTCTTCGTCGGCAATCATCCGTGTTTAGATTTCATCAATACGGACTTGGTGATAAACGGACAACCGACCGACTTGTTATCGTCGTTTCAGGACTTGCTCGTCTGGCTCGTTCAGGCGAGTCTCGTAACTGACGAGGAAGCCAAAAGGATCGAGCGGGTAGGGAAGCGCCAGGGGAATGACACCTTGAAAGAGGCGAAGGCGTTTCGTACCGCCATGCGTGACATGGTCCGACGTCTCGCAGACGGCGAGCCCGTTCCGGAAGCGGCGCTCGAGACCATCAACCACCTGCTGCGCCTTCGGATGGGGTATTCTCAGATCAGTCGGCGAAGCGGCGGCACATTCGAGCTGAACTACCACTCGGAGACCGAGGACGCCAATCGACTGCTCGGGTTGCTGGGGAAAGCGGCGAGCGATCTCCTGGCCACGTGCAATCTGTCATTAGTCAAGAAGTGTCAAAACCCGGCGTGCGTACTTTTTTTCTACGACACGACCAAAAACCATGCACGGCACTGGTGCAGCATGAGTCTCTGCGGAAATCGCAGTAAGGTCGCCGCCCACTATCTTCGACACCGGAAGGACAGGCCATGACGCCGAAAGAGCGCACCGTCGTCGGCGTGGATGTCGGCGGTATGAAGAAGGGCTTCCATGCCGTCGCCCTGCGGGACAATCAGATTGTGGCCAAGCTGACGACCTGCAGCGCCGTGGATGTGGCGACCTTGTGTCGCAAGCAAGGCGCGACAGCCGTCGGCATCGATGCGCCATGCCAGTGGAGTCTTGCCGGACGGGCCAGATCCTGCGAACGAGAGCTAGCCGGCCTCGGCATCTCTGTCTTCTGTACGCCGAGCCGGGCGGTCGGGCAAATTCATCCTTTTTACAGTTGGATGGTCAACGGCGCCGAACTCTTCCGACTGCTCGTGCACGACTACCGGCTTTACGATGGTCGAACTGCGCCGCTCGATCCGCTGTGCTTCGAAACATTCCCGCAAGCCATCGCCTGCTCATTGGCCGGTACGAAACTCTCGGCCAAGAACAAACGGGCGGATCGTCGTCGGCTCTTAGTGCAAGCAGGCATATCGAGCGACGCTCTCACGACCATCGACGATATTGATGCTGCGCTATGCGCCTTGAGCGCTCAGCATGTTCTCGCTGGCCGCTTTAAGGCCTATGGTGACGCCGCCGAAGGCTTCATCCTCTTGCCTGCCTGCTAGTTCCTGTCAAAAAGCTATTCAACGATTCCCAAGCGAGCGCTGCGCTTGAGAGAGCATGTATTGCCAGCTCGTCTGTACTCGTGTGTCACCGTCCGTAAGGATGTATGGCCTTACGGCGACTTGCGACCGGTCGTATGACGCTGCCGTGCGCTCGCGTCAGCGATGGCGAGCATCCACATGCTCTTCAACGAGTGCTCCTTCTATCTTGAAGACGGGGCTGATTGGTCTCTCACTGCGCGCTTGGACGAGCGCCGACCTTACTGAAATTACGATTAAGCCCGCGCGCGTTCGGCGAGCACGAGAGACCAACAGGCCCGTCGATTTGGTCTTGACTTCGTTCTGCACTTCGATTACAAAAGCCAACGTTCATTGGCGTGGGCATGCAGGAACAGGAAGCTGGCTGCACCCGTAACGCACTCCGCCTCGTTCACATCCTCTCATAG
>DASTQY010000129.1:0-7597 GCA_035761525.1 Nitrospira sp.
TGGTTTCGATGGTGGTCTGTTGGTGGGGTGCTGTAAGGCTATCTTTCACAAGAACTGTGGCGGCGATCTTTTCCACCGCCGGTACAGGACCGGCGACGGTCAGGAAAAGAACCAGAGACACCGGCGCGGTTGTGCGGATAAAAGGCGAGAAGGGCATCGACCGGCTTCAAGCCATGGGATTACGAAGAATCAGTTGGAAAGACTACGACCGTAACGCCGTCAAGACTTCGTCGACATGCCCGTCGACTTTGACCTTGCGGAAAACGGCCTTGAGCTTGCCGTCAGGGTCGATGACAAAGGTACTGCGCTCGATGCCCCAGGACTTTTTCCCGTACATATTTTTTTCTTTGTACACGCCGTAGGCCTTCGAGACGGCGGCATCTTCATCGCTGAGCAAGGGAAACGGCAAGCCAAATTTTTTCACAAATTTTTGGTGTGACTCCTTGCCGTCGAGACTGACACCGAGAATGACGCCACCTGCTCGGATAATTTGTGATTCCACGTCCCGAAAATCGCACGACTCCTTGGTGCACCCGGGCGTATCGTCTTTCGGATAGAAATAGAGCACGATCTGTTTGCCCTTCAAACTCTTCAATGTCACCGGCTTGCCAGTCTGGTCAGGCAGTGACCAGTCTGGCGCTTTGTCTCCGACTGCGATGTCCTTGGCCATATCATAATCCTCTCTACCGAGGAGGGCCACCGAACGTCGGGCGGCTCGTAGTCGTCCGATGTTCCTTGGTTTCCTTTTCAGTTTGCGGGTTCCCGTACTGATGGAGCGCCGGCGAATCCCAAATTGTTTTGTCGCCCGGCGCCAGATTAGCCGCATCAATAAAATGTTGTCTCGCTTCTTCGGTATCACCCAACGCGTTCAGCGCCAGCGCGTAATTGTAATGTGCCGGACCCGATTGCGGCGCCTCCGTGACCGCCTGGGAAAAATACCGTTTGGCTTCGTCGAACTTCCGGGTCTGATAGGCCTGCGTTCCCTGCTCAGTCAAGGCCACCGCCGGGGCTTTGGCGTGGGGTTCGAGGGCCAAGGGCACGAGCGGCCTGGCTTTTCCCTTTGTGCAGGCTCCCAGGCAGACGATCAGCAACACCGCGACGATGACTGGCCATCCGAATTTCATGACACCCTCCTACTCATACGCCTTCTCATTTCGTGTGTTTCCGCGACTCTTCTTCGAACGTCTTGCGATAGAGCACGTCCCACTCAGAACTGCCTTCGACGATGCCGCGGGAGTACGAGCCCAGCTTCGTCCTCACTTTTCGGTCGATATCCTGTTCCTGTGCCAATTCGCTGGCAAGGACGCGTTTGATATCCTTCAATATCCGTGCATCGTCGCTTCTCACCTCAACGAGCGGGCTTTTCTTGACCGCAAGCAGGATCACGTGCGACAAATGGCTGACTTTGTCCTCGCTCAGCATATGGTCAGTCCGTCTTGACCGGCCGTCTATTGCCTCGATCAGCAAGCGCCTGATCGCGTTTACAGGATGATGCCCCGCTCCCGCACCAACTTCTGCTTGATCATGGTAAACATCTTTTGATAGTCCACTTGCCCGGTTTCGATTTGCTGTTCATAGGCTTTGAGCAGCTGCCGGACTTCGCCGTTCAACCGTTCTTCTATTGACAACTCATCGGTCACCACCTGGTCAAGCGACTCGATGAACGCCTTCTGTGTACCGGTAAGGGCAACATGACCTTCTTGGACCAACCGCCCGGCCAGAGTCTCGGCCATATGCCGAACCCGCTCTTTGGAAAGCCGCATGCGTTACACCCGCTCGACGCGAATCGACGGCGCCGCCATCACACCCCGCAACACCGTGGGATCTCCCAGGATGCGTCCGATCACGTTGACACGGTCGGCGGGCACAGGGTCCGGTCCCATACTCATCGGCGTCCGGCCGAAGAAAATCGCCAACACTTGGCCCGCTCCCCAAAACGCAACATCCCCGACCTTGACCTGGGTCGTCGCCGTTTCCCGATAATCCCGGACGCCGTCCAGCTTAAAATAAAACTCTTCGCCCCAGGTGTTCACGGGTGCCTCCACCGGCAACGCCGCATAGACCTCACGAGCCGTCTTCGTGCCTTTCAGCTCCGCTTCAACCTGCACCCCCCCGACAATAATGCGGATTTTGTTCCCGAGATCAGTCAACGAACGATGCTCTCCGTGCGTGAAGCGCTGCGATTGAAAACCCGCTCCCATCGCGGACTCTAGCTTGTTTAACCGGTGAAATCAAGGCTACAATCCCCTTCGCCATGCTGACCTCGACCTTCGTACTGCTCAAGGGAATCGGTGCGGCAACGGAACGCCGCCTGTGGCAGGATGGCGTCGCAGATTGGTCGACCTTTCTCAATCGTTCTCTCATTACCGGCATCTCACCGACGAGAAAAGGCTGGTATGACGAAGTCCTTGCGACCGCCCAATCACGGCTTGCCGGGGGCAGTGTGGACTTTTTCAGAACCTGTCTCAAGAGCCGGGAGCATTGGCGTCTGTTTCACACGTTCCGTCATCGCGCACTCTATCTCGACATTGAGACCACCGGGCAGTCCAGCGGCCAAGCGGTAATCACAGTGGTGGGCTTGTATCGGAACGGACGCATGAGCAGTCTTGTTCGCGGGGAGAATTTGACCGAGGACCGCCTCGCGGAGGAACTCGAACGCACGGATTTGCTGGTGACGTTTTTCGGAAGCGCGTTCGACATTCCATTTTTGCAACTGGCCTTCCCGCGGCTCAATCTGAAGAAACCGCATTTTGATTTGTGCTTTGCCGCTCGCCGCCTCGGGCTCACGGGAGGACTGAAATACATCGAGCGCGAAATGCAAATTGATCGAGAACCGGAGATTCAAGGATTGGACGGATGGGACGCTGTACGCTTATGGTATCAATGGCGCGGCGGCGATGAGGGAGCATTGGATCTGCTTCTTCGTTACAACGCTGCGGACACGAGAAACCTCGAACCCTTGGCGGAACTGCTCTACGAACAGATGGTGTCACGGTTCGGTCCGCCCTCGGTCGGCCCCAGTCCGCGCGCATGCGAAACCACCGGATCGATGATCCTATGAAACAGTCACCGCGCTGGTTGGGCGTCGGACGCACGGAAACGGGGCATGTCCGCAAGACCAATCAGGACGTCTTCGCCGCGATCAATAGTTGCAATTTTTGGATCATCGCCGACGGCATGGGCGGCCACCCGGCAGGGGATGTCGCGGCGCATGTGGCGGTAGACGTGGCCACTCAGACCGCGAAGACCCTCCTCTCAACCCGTGAACAACCGTCCCAACCCCCAGACAAGAGTTTAATTGAAACCGTCATTGCAGCCAATCGGGCCATCCATGACAAAATCCGTGAAGATTCCGCTCTGAAAGGAATGGGAACCACGGTCGTCGCCATGACCATTCCACCGGGCCCGACACCCGTCGCGCATGTGGCCCATTTGGGCGACAGCCGCGCGTATCGATTGCATGCCGGCGTGCTTACTCAAGTCACGCGAGATCATACGTTAGTGGAAGTTCTACTGCAGCGTGGATTGATCAACGAAGCGACCGCGCGTGCGTATCCGGATAGACATGTGTTGGCAAAGGGACTCGGCATGGGCCTGGAGATGACACCGGATCTCTCGTCGACTCCTCTGGCGCCTGATGACACCCTGTTGTTGTGCAGTGACGGGTTGACGAAAATGCTCAGCGATGCGGAGATCGGGTCAATTTTGGGGGCTACTCATGCGAATCCCCGACGAGCCTGTCATGAGTTGGTCGAACAGGCCTTGCGGGCAGGCGGGGAAGACAATGTCACTGTTATCGTGTGCGCATATACGACGCCGGCGAAGGTCGGAAGTCTGGCCATTGACAAGACTCCACCAGCCATGTAGCCTCATAATTTAGCCACAAGCTGCTTCTGCGCACCATCCGTACGTACGAGTTCTGGAGATCCAAAACGTCATGAATCGCGGTCGGTGTGTGTGGGTCCTGAGCGCCATCGTTATGTTGGCATCAGTCTCCAGCGGACGCGCGGCCGAGGATCAGAGCGCCGAAGCTACTGTACGAGCCCTGGTGCGAGCGAACGCCGAAAAAGACATGGAGACCATGTCACGACTGATGGCTCATGACGCCGACATTACCAGTTACACCATCGGGGGAAGAAAATACGTCGGCTGGGTCGATCTTGAAAGGGACATGGAGGAGGAGTTCAGATCAGCGGCAATCATCGAAATCCCCATCCGGGAACTCAAAGTGTGGACGAGAGGCGATCTGGCCTGGTATGCCATGGAAGTCGACTACATCCGCACGGTAACGGCAGGCAGCCAACCGCAGCGCGCCCTCCTTCCACTTCGCGAGACAGGCGTGTTGGAGCGACGAGACGGGCAATGGGTACTGCTGTCGTGGCACGAATCGTTTCGCAATGCCGGTGGTGCAGTGGCCTTGAACGAGCATGCCTCCGTGACGCTGGCAACATCGAACAATCATCTCGCGCAAACGGATTTAAGCGGCGAATGGGAAATATTGGAAGTGGAAGACGACAAACGCTACCGAGCCACGCTGGATAAGGCCGGCAACGGGCCGTATACCCAACACGGGGGACGGTTCGTCACCAGCCGGTTTTCTGACCGTCTCTGGCAAGGCACCTGGCAGCAGCCGGGCAATGACCGTGAAGGCGGTTTCGAGATTCTGCTTTCGGAAGACGGCAAGGAGGCCAAAGGCGTCTGGTGGTATACCAGGGTCGGCACCCATAAAAATATCCCGCCCCGCGAACACGGCGGCACCTATCAGTGGAAACGGATCACTCCGGTCCCCACCGCCCCTTGATGAGCCAGCGGTCGGATCATACGGGGCGAGTGCGAGGGTTGCAGCGGACTCCAGCCACGAGTCTTTCATTATCTTTTGGAGGAACCATGCGTGTGCTTCTGGCAGTGCTGTTGTGTCTGTGGTCTGCGCCTGTGATGGCGGACGGGGGCCATGATCACCATGCGGTGCCGACTTTAAAAAACCAGACGACGACGGTTGTGACCATCAAAGACAATGCCGTCACGCTCACATTCGGACCGATCGACCTGCCTTCCGGCCACGAGGGCGACCTGGCGGCTTCCATGCCGAAACATGTGTTTCAGCTCCCGAAGGATATGTACATGGTGGGGTTCAAATCAGCGGTCTTCACCAAAGACGGCACGCCGCTGCCCAGAAACTACCTTCACCATATCTTGATGCTCAATAACGACAAGCCGAGCGTTTCCTGCCCGGGCGAGCCGCTGTTTTTCAGCGGCGCGGGATTAGAGATGACCGAAGCAAAATTCCCCGACGGATATGGAGTGAAACTGGGAAAGGGTCAGCGCCTCATGTCGGTCGTGGCGTTTTATCACAAAGCGCCGCCCACCAGGAACGTGATGGCGAGCTTCACGATGTATATGGCGCCGGAGAACACGCCCGTCAAAGAGTTGGAAGTCTATCAGGTCGGTGTGAATGTAGTCTGTTACAGTAAATTTGCCCAACGGGGACCTGATCAAACGGATGAAGGAATTGAAATCAAGCCGGGCGTCCAAGTGCATAGCGCCCCGGTAAAATTTTCCATGGATGGCTGTGTCAAGTTTGCCTATCCGCATGGCCACGATGAACTGTTACTCATCGCTCTCGAGAATAAAACCAGACAGCAGACCCTCTTGCGTACCGTGCCGGATGTCAGGCTCGACGGCACATTCTTGGAATTTCAACCGCATCAGGTTTACAAGGATCCCCAAGGCTTTTCCGTCAGCAAGGAAGAAGACTATGAGATGGTCATGGTCCACCATCACCCGCTGCAGAAACAGGATCCACAGCACGGCATGGGCAATTATCTGCTCTACATGACGCCGGGAACCTGTCCGACTCAAAAAACGGCCAGTGCCAATTAATCATGAGATGAGGGCCCCCAACGAGGAGCCCCCGACGGCCAATGAGCGCTGTGCAATATTGTTCGTGAATTGAGTGCGACTGGTCCTTCCCCTACGAAAGTAGGAGCCATTTCCCCTAGAGCCAGGCTGGGTTTCTTCCTCGCACCTGTGCTAAGCACATACCGACCCCGAGCAGCAGAAATTCGTCTTCCCGCGCCGAGACAAGGTCGGCCTTTTCAAGCGCAGGATGGTGACCTCTCCGCTCTGGAACCGTGTTTCCTTTGACACGATCTACGCATTGGAAATCGGTCGATGCCACAGAGCGAGCCTATAACAATCCTCGTCATCAATGAACACGCCGAAGAGATCAAAGTCGTTACCATTAGCCTCCGTGGCTTTTTTCACGACGTCCGCATTGACGCAGCCTATTCCACTGAGGAGGCCTCCCGTATGGCCTCGACAACGACTAGCGGATGGGCCGTCGTCCTGATAGATGAAGGCAGCCTTCCGAGCGGGCGGTCGACACTGCTCCACGACCTCAAACGACAGATTCCTCACGCCTCTGTCATATTGCAGAGCACGCGCACTGACGCCGCGGCTGCCCTGGAAGCGCTTGAAAATGGGGCGGACTTCTTCCTGAACAAGCAGTCTCCGGCCTTTTTGACAGAATTGCTTTTCTGTGCCAAGGAAGCCTTCGACAAGCGCGACTTGAGGGTATCGGCCGACCGGGCGCAAGTTCGCCATTCTTGGCTCGTCGACTCACTCACTGAGATTGTGTATGAACTCGATGCCGACGGCCGCTTTCTTACGCTTGGCCGGAGTCTGTCCGTCTTGCTGGGTTATCATCCCGACGAACTGATTGGTCGTCCGTATTACACCCTCTTTCCACAGGATCAACAGTCGCTCGCGCGATTTCGCTTCAATGAACGACGTACCGGTGTCCGGGCCTCCACTGGCGTGGAGTTGACGCTTCTAGGAAAGCCGACAGCGGCCGGTGAGTCGCAGGTGACCGCAGCCATTAGCGCACGGGGGGTTTACGACCTCTCCCGACGATTCGTAGGAACGGTAGGCCTTATCCGCGAGGTCCGTGAGCAGACGAAGGCGCAGCCGCTACGGCACGAAATTGGCCCTCAACAACGGACTGATGACCTCCACGCGCTCGTCCGCCAGATGAGGGATCTGGCGCAACGCCTCCAACAGCCGCTGTCCACCCTTCTACAAGAGGCACAACAACTTTCAGACCGGCTGCGAGAATTCGGCGTCATTGAACGCCTCGGTGCATTGATCGAGCACGCAGCCGCCTCCGCGCAATTGGGCGAACAATTGTCGCGCGCCGCCGAAGAAGCTCCGCGAACAGATACGATCAATCGCTTGCTCGAAGACCTCCTCACGTCGGCATTCTCAGACTACGCTGCCGGCGGGTTAGTGTCCGATTTGACTTCGGCTCTTCCCCCCTACGAGGGTGACCGAGAAAAAACGACTCGGCTCCTCCGACGGCTGCTGGTGTATGCGGGTTGCTTCCTCACGGCAGTCGGTCGTGCTCATGGGCTGGCAGTCAAAACGAGTGTGGATACCCCGCCCGCATTCACGGATGCGCCAACCCTGTTTCCGCTTTCCCAGTCCCGCCAGGTCCAGGTGGACATCACTGAAACCGAGCACACGGTCGTTGCACCCGCATGGCCCACTCGTGACAGTCCGCTCGATGCTGCAGAACTGTTTCAACTAGCCCGAGAACTCG
>DASTQY010000130.1:0-5697 GCA_035761525.1 Nitrospira sp.
CAGTTGGTAATCGAAACAGCCGGTCGCATTGCTGAAATCGCTAAAGCGCTTGGCGTACCTTACGTGTTCAAGTCGTCGTTCGACAAAGCCAATCGGACTTCAATCACGTCGTTTCGCGGACCGGGGCTGGAGCAGGGCCTCGAGGTGTTGGCCAAGGTGAAAAAGCAGATCGGAGTGCCGGTGTTGACCGACGTGCACACGGAGATCCAGGCGACCCAAGCCGGTCATGTCGTGGATGTACTGCAGATACCGGCGTTCCTCTGCCGGCAGACGGAGTTGTTGATTGCCGCTGCAAAGACAGGCAAAGTCGTGAATGTAAAAAAAGGACAGTTTTTGTCGCCGCTCGAAATGGCGAACGCGGTGAATAAGGTCGAAGAGTGTGGAAACAGCCGCATCGTGTTGACTGAGCGTGGCTCATCGTTCGGCTACAACAACCTGGTCGTGGACATGCGGGCCTTCCCGATCCTCCGCAGTTTCGGGTATCCGGTGGTGTTCGACGCAACGCACAGCGTGCAGTTGCCGGGTGGGGGCGGGACAAAATCGAGTGGACAGCGCGAGTTCGTGGAGCCGCTGGCCTGTGCGGCGGCCGGGGCCGGCGTCGACGGATTTTTCATGGAAGTGCATCCGAATCCGAATGAAGCCCTCTCGGATGGACCGAACATGGTGCCGCTCCATCAACTGAAATCGCTTCTCGAACGGGTGATGCGGATATGCGACGCAGCAAAACAAAACTAGGCACCAAGGGGGCAGCCGACAAGCCGAACGGCGGGAGCCTCACTGAAGGCCGGCGCGTCCTGCGGATCGAAGCGCGCGCCGTGCAGGCCCTCATCGAGCGACTGGACGATCAGTTCGACAAAGCCGTCGAGCTGCTGTTTCGTTGTAAGGGCAAGGTGGTGGTGTCGGGGATGGGCAAGTCGGGACTCGTCGGGCAAAAGATTGCGGCCACTATGGCAAGCACGGGTACGCCCGCTTTTTTCCTACACCCGGCTGACGGCATCCATGGAGACCTTGGTATGCTGGGCCGCGCGGACGTGCTGATCGCCGTTTCCAACAGCGGCGAGACGCAGGAGATCTTACAGTTACTGCCCTACGTCGAGCGGGTAGGTATTCCGGTGGTCTCGATGACGGGGCGCGTGAACTCCACATTGGCAAAGAACAGCGATGCGACCCTCGACGTATCCGTTGCCGAGGAAGCGTGCCCCATGGGGTTGGCCCCGACGGCCAGCACGACCGCCACGTTGGCCATGGGAGATGCGCTTGCCGTCGCCCTCTTACAGAAACGAGGGTTCAAGCAGGAGGATTTTGCGCAGTTTCATCCCGGTGGCACCCTTGGCAGGCGGCTGCTCGTGCGAGTGCGAGATCTCATGCATGGCGGAGCGGACATGCCCGCGGTTGCTGAGTCGGTGCCTGCCACTGCGGCAATTCTGGAGATCACGGCGAAGAAACTGGGCATGACGACGGTCATCGACGCCGGCGGCAAGCTTGTCGGCATCATCACCGACGGGGATTTGAGGCGGTTTATCCACAAGGGCGGCGACTTTGCGAAAGTCACGGCGGGAGAACTCGCCTCGCGTAACCCCAAAGTCATCAGGCCTGATGATCTTGCGGCGAAAGCCGTTGAACAAATGGAGCGGTTTTCCATTACCACTTTGGTGGTTGCCGAGGGCGATCGAAAGATGTTCGGTGTGATTCACCTACATGATTTGCTTAAGAACGGCATCGTGTAGGAACCATGCACCAGCGCCCTGCATCATTTTCGCGTGCTCAACGATTCATGAAATGACCCAACGCCGACTAGTCGCTTGCATCCCTAATTCCGAACAGTGCTATGGGAAAACGATTGCGAAGCAATCGATGGGTTGGGCGGGTGCAAACTGTGAAACGATTGCGAAGCAATCGGTGGGTTGGGCGGGTACAAACCGTGAAGCGAGTGCAGCATCGGTGGAGCGGGTGGTGCAAAAGAATCACCATGGTGGACGGGTGAGTAGTCACCCGCTTGAGAGTTAACGAGTTCATCCTTTCGAAAAGAGGGAGCGACTACATCGCGATGAATCGTGTCCTCGAGGCATGGAAGGCGGTTGGGCAAGAGTCCTTGAATTTGCCCAATTTCATCACGCTCGTCCGCATTTTGCTGATCCCTGTGTTCGTGATGCTATTTTTTACTCCCACGCCGGACCGTTCGTTGAGCGCGGCGGTCGTCTTCGTTGTGGCGGCTATCACGGATCTGTTGGACGGGTACATCGCCCGTCGCACGGGCCAGGTCACGAAACTCGGCAAGCTGCTTGACCCGATCGCCGACAAGCTGCTCGTGTTGTCAGCATTGATCTTGCTCGTCAACATCGATCGCGTCAGTGCCTTGGTGGCGATCCTTGTTATAGCTAGAGAAGTGGCCGTCACCGGCATCCGCGCGATCGCGGCCGGGGAAGGCATGATCATCGTGGCCGAGACGACCGGCAAATACAAAATGGCTCTGCAGGTGGTCGCCATCACGATGTTGATCCTCGAGGGCACCGTCCTCGCAGAACTCGGCAATCTCCATTTAGCCGGCAGCGTGACGCTGTATTTGTCGCTCGTGCTCGGGTACGTGTCGGGCGGCTTGTATGTGTGGAGTTTCTGGAAGCAAGTGGTCGCCAAAGGTCTGTGAAGACTATCGATGCAAGAAGAACCCGTCTGTATCCTGCTGGCGATGTTTGGTTTCCTCCTGGGTTCCATTCCTTTCGGGATTGTTGTCTCCAAAGCTCTCAATCTTTCTGACCCACGCACCGTTGGCAGTAAGAACGTGGGGTTCACGAACGTCCTGCGAGTGTCCGGTACCAGGGCCGGAGTCCTGACGCTTCTGGGTGACATGGGGAAAGGGTGGGTAATGGGCTGGGCCGCGATGCAGTGGCTGACGACCGAGTCCTTCATCATGGTGGTGGCTGTGTCGCCGATTCTCGGCCATCTCTTCTCCCCATTTCTTGCCTTCAGAGGCGGCAAAGGAGTAGCTACGGCCCTGGGGGCAGTGCTGGGGCTTTCGCCTTCCATCGGCACCTTGCTGCTGCTCATCTGGATCGGAGCGGTCGCGATCTGGCGGTATTCGTCCGGCGGTGCGCTCGCCGCCTTCGGCCTCTTCCCGGTGGTCGCGATTGTCAACGAGCAGCGGCAAGAGTTTCTGATCTTCGCCATTTTCGTCAGCGCGCTGGTCTGGGTCAAACACAAGGACAACATCGTACGCCTCTGGAGGGGAACAGAAGGAAAAATTGGCCAACGCGCGTAACCCCCGCCCTCAAGCAGAAACGAACATCCGTATCGTGACCACGGTATGTCGCGTCGGCGCGATTCTGAAGCCGTTCCGCAGCCCGTCAAATTGACTCTCCTCGTAGCCGTCCATATAATGCGTTGACCTCCGTTTCTCTTGTCCTATCAAGCCTATGCGCCCCTTGTTCAAGGATCATCTCACCAAGAGACTGCGCGACTTGCGCACGGGCCTCCGACATGCTTTTTCAACTCACTCCGACAGTCACCCGCTCAGCACGGATGATGTCGCTCTCATGGAGCGCATCGCCGACGTGCTTGTCAGGCGCGGGATGTCGGCTCCTGCAATGGTGTTTTTGGAATCCATAGGACCGATGAGCTTTTTGGGCAGTCAGGCGCTTCATTTTCTCACTCCCATCATCGATTGCGCATTCAATGCCAAGGAAATCGAACAGGTTGCGCGTCTACTCGAACACCGTGAGACGATCTCGCGGCTGATCGCCGTCATCGAAGCCAGGTCATCAGTGCAAAGGGCGTCGGCTCAATGACGCTTTCTTCCTCGACCCCGCCCGTCATTGATCGTCCTCTCAACGTCATCGTGGCGACCGATTGCGGCAGCACGACGACGAAGGCCATCCTCATCGAAAAGGTCGGCGACGAATACCGTCAAACGTACCGCGGCGAGGCACCGACAACTGTCGAAGCGCCTTTTGAAGACGTCACTCGCGGTGTGCTCAACGCGATTGCGGAAATTGAAGAACTTTCCAAGCGCAAAATTCTGGACGGCGACAAGATCATTACGCCCTGCCGGGATGCACACACCGGCGTTGACCTCTACATCTCGACCAGCAGCGCCGGCGGCGGCTTGCAAATGATGGTGACGGGCGTCGTGCAGAACATGACGGGAGAAAGCGCGCAACGCGCCGCCCTCGGTGCCGGCGCGATTGTGATCGACGTGCTGGCCTCGAACGACGGCCGGTTGCCTCATGAGAAGATCGAACGGATTCGCTCGATGCGGCCCGATATGATTTTGATGTCAGGCGGGACGGACGGCGGCGCCGTGACGCATGTCGTCGAAATGGCGGAATACATTGCCGCGGCCGAGCCGCGTCCCCGCTTCGGCATTACCTACAAGTTGCCGCTGATCTATGCCGGGAATAAAGAGGCCCAGCCTCAGGTGAGGAAGATTCTGGGTGAAAAAACTGCCCTGGAAGTGACGGAGAACATCCGCCCGGTGTTGGAGCGGGAGCAGTTGGCTCCGGCCCGGAACAAAATCCATGATTTGTTTCTCGAGCATGTGATGCAGCAGGCGCCCGGTTACAAGAAACTCATCGAGATGACCGGCGCACCGATCATGCCGACCCCCGCGGCTGTCGGGCTTATCATGGAAACGATCGCCAGGCGGGAGCACTTGAATCTCATCGGCGTCGACATTGGGGGCGCAACCACCGACGTCTTCTCGGTGTTCGACGGGGTATTCAATCGGACGGTCAGCGCGAACCTCGGAATGTCGTACAGCATTTCCAATGTGCTGGCAGAGGCCGGGCTGGCGAACATCATGCGTTGGGTGCCGTTCACGATCGATGAACAGACGCTGCGCAACCGGATCAAAAATAAGATGATCCGGCCCACGACGATTCCCCAGACGCTCGACGAGTTGCAGATCGAGCACGCGATTTCCCGGGAGGCGTTGCGGTTGGCTTTGATCCATCACAAATCGCTGGCCACCGGATTGAAAGGCATTCAACAGGAGCGCACCATCTCGGACGTGTTCGAGCAGCAGGCATCAGGGCGCACGCTGATCGACATGCTGAAATTGAATCTGATCGTCGGAAGCGGCGGAATCCTTTCTCACGCCCCACGCCGAATTCAGTCGATGCTGATGATGGTCGATGCCTACGAGCCCTTGGGCTTCACCATGCTGTCGGTCGACAGCATTTTTATGATGCCGCACTTGGGCGTGCTCTCGACGATCAACGAGCAAGCCGCGACTGATGTGTTTGTCCGAGACTGCATGATCTATCTCGGCACGTGCATCGCACCGATCGGACAGGGCAAGGAAGGCGACCTCTGCGCCGACTACGAGATCGTTTTTCCCGATGGTCGAATTGTGAAAGATCAGTTGGCGTTTGGCGAGCTCAGGCTGTTTGCGCTGGAGCCCGGCATGAAAGCCAAAATGACGGTACGCCCGGCGAAGTCGGTCCATTTGGGGGCGGGAGCCGGGGCGGCCATGACGGCCGAGGTCATGGGGGGCGTTGCGGGCTTGTTACTCGACGGTCGAGGCCGTCCATTGCAAATACCCTCCGAGCAGTTTGCACGGGTCGCTGCCCTGAAGAAATGGTTCAACGCCGTTGGTTTATATCCCCAGGAATAGCGATGATGCCACGCGGCATGAGGTCCAGGTACTCAAGAAGCTAGCTTGTGAACCACCGGTTTCGATTCCATGCTGGGGAAGAAAATATT
>DASTQY010000131.1:0-5584 GCA_035761525.1 Nitrospira sp.
TTTTAAGCGCACTGATGAAGCGGCCGTACGTGAGCCCGTGCGCCCGCGTGGCCGCGCTGATGCGAGCGATCCACAATTGCCGGAAGTCCCGCTTCCGATTCTTGCGCCCGGTGTAGGCATACTGCTGTCCCTTATCTACCGATTCTGTCGCTGAGCGAAACAGCCGGCTCTTTGCGCCATATTGCCCTTTCGCCAGCTTGAGTCGTTTTTTCCGTCTTGCTCGTGTTTTTGGCCCACCTTTTGCGCGTGGCATGACTCATACTCCTTGTTGAGCTCAGGTTAACATCTCTATGTATAGGGTAGTAGGCGCTTGAGTGCCGCGGCCTTGGTTTCGTCAACGACCACCGATCCGCTCAGCCGGCGTTTCCGCTCCCGATTCTTGCTGGTCAGAATATGACGCTTGCCGGCGCGTTTGCGCATGAATTTGCCCGTGCCTGTTCTGTGAAACCGTTTGCTTGCTCCGCTATGTGACTTCATCTTCATGTTCGCATCCTTTGGTTAAGCGTTCGGCCTCTCTAATTCTTAGGAGCGACGATCATGATCAAGCTGCGCCCTTCCATCCGCGGCGCATACTCGATCGTACCGGCTTCGGATAGCTCAGAGATCACTGAGTTCATGACGACCCGTCCCATTTCCTGATTGGCCATTTCTCGCCCCCGATACGTCAGGACGACCTTCGTCTTGTTGCCCTCCTCCAGGAAGCCTTTGATCTGTCGGATTTTGATCTCCAGGTCATGCTTATCGGTGCGAGGACGCAACTTGATTTCCTTCACCTGGGTCGATTTTTGGTGGCGACGGCTCTGGTGGTCTTTCTTGCTCAGCTCGTACTTATACTTTCCGTAATCCATGATGCGGCAGACAGGTGGGACCGACGTCGGGGCCACTTCCACCAGGTCATATCCGCCCTCTTGTGCCTGTTTGAAGGCTTCGGGAGTCGGGAGAATGCCGAGTTGCTCACCTTCCGGCCCGATTACTCTGACTTCACGGACTCGAATTTCGCGGTTCACCCGCAGTTTGGGGACGATAAGCCACCTCTCATGATGTAGGGGAAAGTTGCTGCCCGGCCCGCTCGACCTCAGTCTTGAGCAGATCCAGCGCGCCTTGGACGGTCATTGTGCCGAGGTTGGCACCGCTACGACCTCTCACGGACAGTGAGCGACTTTGCACTTCGCGGTCGCCGACGACGAACATAAACGGTGTCTTCGCTTTTTCCGCTTCACGAATCTTGAATCCGATCTTTTCGTTCCGAATGTCGGATTCCACACGAAAGCCTGAGGCTTTCATCTGTGCAACCACTTCTGTGACAAATTCACGCTGATTGTCTGTAATCGCCATGACCACCGCTTGCACCGGTGCTAGCCATGTCGGAAAGGCGCCGGCATAGTGCTCGATGAGAATGCCAAAAAAACGCTCGATGGACCCCATGAGCGCACGGTGGATCATGATGGGTTGATGGCTTTTCCCGTCCTCGCCGATGTAACTGAGCTCGAACCGTTCCGGATTATTGAAATCAATCTGGATGGTTGAGCATTGCCAGGATCGGCCGAGCGCATCCTTGATCTTGATGTCGATTTTCGGGCCGTAGAATGCGCCTCCACCGGGGTCAAGATGAAAAGAGATGTTGCGGCTTTTCAGCGCCGCTTCGAGTGCGCTGGTGGCGAGCGTCCAATGCTCTTCTGCGCCGACTGATTCGTTCGGACGAGTCGAAAGAAACACCTCGAATTCCATGAATCCAAACGTCCGCAGAATGAAGAACGTGAAGTCCAGCACGCGGCTGACTTCGGCCTCTATTTGATCGGGTCGGCAAAACAAATGCGCATCATCCTGCGTGAAACCACGTACGCGAAGCAGGCCATGCAGCACGCCGGTGCGTTCGTAGCGGTACACCGTCCCCAACTCGCCATAGCGGATTGGAAGCTCTCGATAGCTCCGTAAATGCGATTTGTAGATCATGATGTGATAGGGGCAGTTCATCGGCTTTAGTTGATACTCGCTGCCCTCAAGCTTCATCGGCGCGAACATGTTGTCGCGATAGTAGTCGACATGCCCGCTGGTCTTCCACAGATCTAACCGTGCCACGTGGGGCGAATACACCAGCTCATAGCCATCTTTGAGGTGCTGCTCACGCCAAAAATTCTCAATCAGCAGTCGAATGACGGCACCCTTCGGATGCCACAACACCAGGCCGGGTCCGATCTCGTCCTGGATCGAAATCAGGTCTAATTCCTTCCCCACTTTGCGATGATCTCGACGTTTGATTTCTTCCAGCTTGGCCAGGTGAGCGTCCAACTCGGCCTTGGTGGGAAAAGAGGTGCCGTAAATTCTCTGGAGCATTGGGTTGCGCTCATCGCCTCGCCAATAGGCGCCAGCCGTCGTCAAAAGCTTAAAGGCGCCCACATGACCGGTCGACGGCACATGTGGGCCACGGCAAAGGTCTACGAACTCACCCTGCGTATAAATGGAAATCGGCTCTCGATCCGGAAAGCCTTCGATCAATTCCACCTTATAATGCTCCCCACGAGCTCTGAAAAGCTCTAATGCCTCTTGCTTCGTTAGGTCGCGGCGGGTGACGGCAAGCTTGCGCTTCGCGATTTCGCGAGCGCGCTGCTCGATGTTCTCGAGATCTTCGGGCGTGAACGGCCGATCGTAGGCAAAGTCATAATAAAAGCTGTCTTCTAAAGCCGGCCCGATCGTCAGTTGAGCGGAGGGAAAAAGTTCTTTCACGGCTTGCGCCATGATGTGTGTGCTGCTATGGCGATAGATTTCCCGGCCTTCGGCAGTGTCGAACCCAAGTGGATCGATGGTCGCATCTGCGGTCAAAGAGGCAGACAAGTCGGTCGGTTTCCCATTGACCAAGGCGGCCAGCACCTCGGGTCCGACAGTAATTCCACCAGCGGCCAGGGCTTGGGCAATAGTATAGCCAGGGGGGACGTCAAAGCTCTTCCCATTCTTCAGGGTGACTTTCGGCACATTCGTCTCGCTATGGCTCGTGGGCGCAGACCACCTTCCCTTGAGAATCCGGTTGAACGCCGAAATCTCACGAGGTGGGAAACATCCTGTTTCTCAGCAGGATACAAAAATACAAAAGGCACCCCAACCGCAGCAGGCGGTCAGATGCCCTCGGCGAGATGGTAGGCGCGGACGGTCTTGAACCGTCGACCTCTACCGTGTCAAGGTAGCGCTCTCCCCCTGAGCTACGCGCCTAACGTCCGAGCGCGCATGCTAATATAGCCCCGCCCAAGGTGTCAAGAAATGCAAAGAGAAGGGAGCGTGCTTCGATGTGAGCACGCCGCCTTCTCTTTGCGCGATCCGGCGCGTCGTATGGGGTGATCCGGAGGTTACCGGACGGCCGACTTCAAAACTTTACCTGCCGAGAACTTCGGCACTTTTGCAGCGGGGATTTTGAGGCTCTCCCCGGTCCGTGGATTCCGTCCCATCCTGGCCTTGCGCTTGGAAATCGTGAAGGTCCCGAAGTTGACGAGTGATACTCGCTGCCCTTTTTTCAGAGAAGAGGTGACGGCTCCCGTAAACGCATGGAGCGCATTTCCAGCGGCCACCTTGGTAATCCCGGCAGACGCTGCCATCTTTGCAATCAGTTCTTCTTTCGTCATCATCGCCCTCCTTGATATAGGTTAGAAATCAACCGCCACACTTGCTGCCATGCAGGGTCTCCTCTCCTGCTGAATCCGAGGTCCGGACGCTATGCCTCCCGTACGCGCGCTGACCGCCCTCGCTTGACGGGAATGTGCAGATCCTGGATCTTTTTCCTGAGGGTGTTGCGGTTCAAGCCAAGCAGCTCCGCCGCCTGGATTTGGTTGCCTTTGGTTTCCTGCAAGGCTTTGGTGATGAGGGGCCGTTCAATGGCGGAAATCAGCATCGGATGAAGATTTCGTCCCGAGCCGTTTCGCATGCCTTTCACAAAGTCTCCCATCTTCCATTCCACATAGTCTTCAAGGCTCATGGGCGCTGGCCCGCCGTCCGCCACCGTTGCTTTGGCGCGGGCGATCGTCTGCACGACCTTCGAGGCCCGTTTCAGCACCGGTTTGGATCCGGTGATGACAAGAGTGCGGGACAGGTCGACGTGATGAGGTAGTACGCCCGATCCATTGAGCATGCCGGGCTTGGCTTCAATGATCACGGCGTCAAATGTGCGCTTCGCCACCTCTTTCGGCAATGCAGTCGCATCTTTGGCGGTGATCATCGCCGAATCCTTGAACGTTTGCCTGAACTGGCTTTGGATTTCGGAGTCGCCGCTGAGCAACAAAATGCTGAACACCGAAGAAGAGAGCGTCATGAAGCCATCACCAGAAGAAGAGGGCCGGATTATTGCCCAGAGCCGATTTGATGTCAATGAAGAAATGTGAGCACGAGATGATTTGTTACGGCAACGGTGCTGCTAAATAATCGTGACGCCGGATCGCAGCGTCTCTGTGGTGGTTGTCGACTTCACGAACACCTGATGCACGATTATGATGTTCCGCAAAGCAATGTCGACATCGCTGCATTGGTCTTCCAGCCGGAGTGATGATCATTCCATCGTATCTTTCGCATACGACAAGGACGATAAATTGGGGGGGCAGCCCCACGCATTGACAGCACAGAACAAACCAGAGTATAAATTAGCTTCCGTCTAATTCCGACCGGAATAGTGTGGTATGAAAGTATCGCTTAGATCAACTTATGGAATTATGGCTGCGGTGGACATGGCCATGCAGTCCGGTTCTGGTCCCATTCAGGCCAAATCTATCGCCAGGAGACAGGGGATACCAGCAAGATTCCTTGAGCAAGTGCTCCATGCCATGAAAAAGGCCGGTTTGGTGTCGAGTCTTCGAGGGGCCCAAGGCGGCTATGTTCTGTCGAAGAAACCCTCCGATCTCTCCGTCGCCGAAATTTTGGAGGCACTTGAAGGCCCGCTATTTCATGGAGGAGTGAATGGACGGCTGAGTCCGACGACAAAATCGGATCCTCTCCTGGCCAAGATATGGACTCGCGTGAGTCTAGCGGAACGGGAGGTGCTTCAAGGGATCACCGTCGAAGAGCTTGCGGGACAACAGCGCAAAATCCAAGAGCAACGTACTGTCATGTACCACATTTGAGGTCAGCCATGAGCCAGCTCTCTACCAAATCAATAGCCGTCCAGACGCAACCAATCCCTCCAGCCATACAGGAGGAGATCGAGACATTCGAGCAAGAAGCGCAACGCATGCTGGCCGGTGATATCGCCGGTGATCTCTTCAAGCCGTTCAGGCTTCAGTACGGAATCTATGGCCAACGGCAGGCCGGCGTACAAATGGTGCGCATCAAGATTCCTTTCGGCGGTATCTCGTCCAACCAACTCAGACGGATCGCCGAACTGTCGGAGCGCTATACGACCGGCGTCGGCCATGTGACGACCCGCCAAGACATCCAACTGCATTTTGCAGAACTGAAAGACATACCCGCTATCATGCGGGGTCTGGCTGAAGTTGGTCTGACGACTAGAGAAGCCTGTGCCAACACAGTCCGAAACGTCACTGGCTGCCACTTGGCAGGGGTCTGCCAGGGCGAAGTGTTTGATATTACCCCCTATGCCAAGACGGTGGCC
>DASTQY010000132.1:0-2451 GCA_035761525.1 Nitrospira sp.
TGCTTGATGAGGTGACATTGGGAGCAGGCCACACCGTCCATCTGCGGATCGCCCGATTTCGCCTGATCGATGAAGAGTTGCACCTGATCGGGAAATTCCCTCACGTGTGGCGCGTGGCAGCGGAAGCAGAGTGCCTTGTCCTTCCCGGCAGGCGATGACAGAAACGCATCAAGCGAGGCGCGAAAGGCGGGTGAATGGATCGACCGGGACAAGGGAGAGGTTTCCCACTCTTCAAACACCCGCTCATGGCAGCGCTTGCACTTGTTGGAGTTGGGAAAAGCCTTGTCCATCGTGACGGGCGCTTTACCGTCCTGCTGCGCGAAAATCCGGTCGCCGAACACGGGCGCAGACAGCCAGCCCGCGACCAAAAACGTCGCGGTCAAAGCTACCGGCACAAATGTCTTACGCACGATCATGCGTTCCGCTGCTCCACATCCGTCAGAGGGTCTTCGCCCGGTAGGTCAGCATTCGAGGCTGTGTGTATTCGTCGAGGATCTTCTTGGCCTTCTCCCGCTCCTTGTCGTCCTTGAGCGTTGCGAGATACTTGTCTTTCAATGCCGGCTCAGGCGTTGGAATCAGCGAATAGCTCAGCACCGCTTCCACGGAGGCCGCTGCCCCCCCCGGCACAGCCAGCGAGAACGGCACCTTCCTCGTATTGCCCCCTTTAATGAATGGGTCGGGAATTGGTCCGCGCAGGATCTTGTCATACGGCAGTCCGAACTGTTTCGTTTCTTGAGCCAGCACCTTTCCCTGCGCATCTTTTACCGCAATGGCCAGCATGAATTGCTTGAGCACCGGATCGCCGTCCGGGAAGCTGTGCGGGAGACTGCCGACTTTGACCAGCGCTGTGCCCTCAACCTTGCCGGCGGATTTCGTGCTGTCGATGTCGATACGCGGCATCCACTCGGCCTGGAGGTTGCGGTTCTTGAGCAGGATCCCGGGGATCACCACGCCGCGGAAATAATGCCGCCCGATCGAGCGCGTCATGGCGCCCCGCTTCGAAGTCGAACTTCCCGTAGACTGCTCCATGTGACAATCCTGACAGATCGTCCCTTGCAGAATCTCACCCGGTAAATCCTTCTGCGTCACGTCCTTGACCTTGTCGAAATGGCAGGAGGCGCAGTAGTTGGCGCCCCGAAAGAGCGGCGACTGCACGGCCGGATGCACGAGGTTTTCCTCCGGATCCGCATAGGGACCGTGCATGGTCTTCCCTGGCTCGATCTTGAACGTCGGAGGCGGACCCATCGTCGTTTCGACGGATTTAATGAGATGGCAGGAGGCGCACCCGATGCCCTCGATCTGCGGTTTACCCGACAAGATCTGCGCGGTGATCTTTTCGGCATGCTGCGGGAACACGGTCGTCGCTGGCACATGGCATGAGAGACAGCGCTTCCGTTCTTCGGCCGTGGGATTGGTCTGCAGCCAAACGCCCAGCACAGTACGGAACACCGGCGACTCCAGCGAGGTGCCGTGCAGAAGCGCAGCGTCCACCCGGCCAAAGGTTTTGAGATCCGGCGTCTGTTCCCGTGCGCCCTTCCATTCTTCGTAATGGCGGTCGTGGCACTGCTTGCATTCTTCGGAGCGGATGAACACCCGTTCGATCTCGCCCACCCAGCCATCCGGCGCCTGCCCATTCAGCGCCTGACCGTCTGCCTTCTGCGCCACCGCCCCCTCTTGATAGAAGGCGGTGACGCCGAGGAGCAGCAGCACGATACAAGTTGCGGCTATTCGTCGTTTGGTCAGCATTCGTCGAAAACGCATCGAACGTGAGAATCCTCTGCGGCGACTAGAGGTTGAAAAACACCATTAACTTCACAGACCTACTCCCGCGAAGTGCGAGACGCTTCATTCCGGGCACGCCCGCAAGACTGACCGATGCGAGAACAAAAGCCTGGTAAAACGCGCGTCGCGGCGCACAGGGACTGGGCCTGGTGAGAAGAGGTTTTTTTCCACATCTTAATCCCGCTTGCAGCCGACAAAGTGAAAATTCACACCCCAACCGACGGGATCGCCAGGGTCGGCAGGCTCGTAGGTGCCGACCGTGAAGTTGCATTCGTTAATGGCTTTCTTGATGTGCCGTCCGAAATCGAGCATGTTCTTCACTTCTTTCTTGTCGATTTCCTTGATGACTGACCGGACTTTGATGCCGGCATAGTCTGCGCGTGAATTGCCGATGACTTCGAACACCGCCACGCCTTGGGGCCGCTGCAGCTTCAACTCTTTCTGAATCTCCTCGTCGACATCGCCAACGATGACGCCGAAGTCTTCACCCAGTTTCGCGGCCTCGTCCACCGTCATGCCGTCGGCCGGCCGGTCGTTCGCCGTTCGTCCGGGAAGCGGAATGCCCAGCAGGACCGATAGTATCCCACACACAACAAGGGCCCTTCCCCAACGAAGGGCCCTTGCGGTGCCACTCATACCCCTGTAGCGATGTTCCTCCAAAGTCGGCGC
>DASTQY010000133.1:0-13391 GCA_035761525.1 Nitrospira sp.
CTGCCCAGAAGGAATTGACCTGCGCGGTCACGCTGAACAAAGAGACATCCCTTCTGGACGGATCTCCGCCGACTGATGCTTGGTATGACATAAGGCCAATCAAAAAGGATTCCAGCCGAGGAAGAAACCGGGCAGTGGCAATTGCCGGGCCGACCGTATACTTGCCGAAGCCTAATGCATCATTCGCGGCGGTAGGGAACGTGGACATTGCTCCGATCAATACGGCGTATTCGGGAGTGTTGTAGGCACGCCAGCCTGCGGTGACAGCGAGGTCGCTGGCGCCGCTATGACTAGGTGTTCCAGGCCTATTGGGATCGCTGGTGCGAAGAAACGGCATATCCGTTCGAAGCAGAAAGTCGCCACGAAACGGAAGATCAACGCGCACAGTGGATACCGTGGCCTGGGCACCTCGAGGCAAATCGAGGTATTGGCTGGTCAACTGCAATCGCCCGACAATGGCGGTGGGATCCGTTCCGTATTTCGCGGCAACTTTGCGGAGCCGCTCAGCCTCTTCCCGCTCTTCGGGAGTCATGGGTTGTGGACCGATCCGTTTGAAAACCCGACGTCTTGGTTCTTTCTCGGTCGGTGAGACGGGTCCTTCAGGTTCGTCTTCTACGGTCTGAGTCTCGTCCATTCGGTTCGATGGGGTCTCGTCGAGACGATCGGTGGGGTCCACCTCTCCATGAGCCGGTCCAGGACCTGTCCAGCTCAGCATCATAAGGATACCCAGTACTGCCGCGCCCCATGATCGACCGCATGACCTCTCGCTCATCTACCGTTAGACTCACGCATGATCCGGCCCCCCGGCTAATTCATCAATTTGTCAGCGGCAGCGCGAAGCTGGAGTGACTTGGGATTGCCGATCTCCTTCTTCACGATGATGTCGGTGGGGCGCACCGGTTTCCCATAGTAGGCCTGGTTGGAATCATTCGAGACCGAAACGAAGGCTCCGTCGATCGCCATCCCGGCAAAGGCACCTTTTTGCCTCGCATAGGAGATGATGTCGGCCGCAAGACCTTGAGCTGACATGCCGGCGCCGACTGGGCCGGTGGCCATGCCGGCATTGGCTCCGAGCTTGAAGTCGTTCGTGTAAAACTCCTCCAGCCCTTTCCTTGTCCGCACGATCAGAACCATCTCGGAGACGTCTGCCCCGATCTGTGCGCCGAAGCTAGCGGATCCAATGTTATAGAACACTGGATCACCCCATTTACCGGTCCTCTCGTCCCGAGCAATCAACACGCCGCTTCCGCCGGCTCCGCCGAAGATGAACGCTCCCCGCATGAATTGTGGAACAATGAACAGCGCTCTGGCTTCCTTGTTCAGATCTTTCAACGACTCTTTCAGTTGGGGATCGGCTGCAAAGGCTTCCAGGGTCAATTGCGCCTTGTCCACAAGCTGCTGTTGTGCGACTGCCTCCGCGGAAAATGCCGGAGCCGCACCGAACATGACTAGCACCACCGTTATTCCGGCGCAGGCCGACACGAGTCTCAGTGCGCCAACCAGTTTTGACATCATAGATCATCTCCTCTTAGAAACCCTTGCTACTCTCGGGTGGCGCCCTCTCAGAAAGGGATTCAAAATTAAGGTCAATCTCACCTTGTTCATCGAACGGCGCCTTGAATGTGCTGGGAGCGTCCACAAATGCCACCCCTTTGAGCCGATAGCTGACGTGTTGTCCCTCTCGCTTAGTGAGATCTCGAATCTGCCGGAGAAAGCTCGCCAATGTCGTGAAGACTTCGACGTCCACTACCTGTGAACCAAACCGCGGTACCGCCACGTGTTGCCCTGACATTCCGCTTGCAAATTCATGGGCGTTCAATTCGATGTCAAACCGCAGGCCGTTGATACTGAGCTCTTGGTCGTTCGGGTTTTGAATCCGCAATTTCACGTCGAATCGCTGTTCGAAGATCGCCATGTCTTTGGGAGTCAAATCGGTAATAGTGACCCGCGGCGCTTCAAAATCCTTCGGCATCGTCGAGCAGGAGACCGTCAGCGCGAGCACCGGTACGGCTATCCACCTGCATCCTATGATTCCCTTCATGATCGTGCTCCTGTCGAAGTTATTGGACGGCAGTCGCCAGAAGATTTCTTGCGGGTTCTCCCCCCGCTTTCCCCACAAAATCCGACATGATCTGTGTAAACTTGGGAACCATTTCGGATCCCATGCCCAACCGGGAGAAGGCCGACGTCAACCCCGCACGGTCGCCAACCGGTCCCGTAACGGCGCCGAGGTCCCTGGCGGTCTTCATCAAGGATTCCGAGCCGGGAATCAATGTGCTCAACGCCGTGAAGTCCATCCCCGGCAATCGCTCCTTGGCGAGGCTCAGGATTGACCCTACACCACCCATCGCTTGATTCGACGTAACGCCTAACTGGTTGGTGAGCAGCTTCGTCAGGGTGTCGGCAGCGCCCATGGATTGCATTTGTGCACAACCGGAGTGGAGGAACGCAGTCAGAATCAATAGAGCGAACCGTGATCGTCTGAGCCACATGTGGTCCTCCTGGGTTATGGATGCTGCCGCATCACCATCTCATCTTGGGCGCCATACGATGACTCATAATGTCAACACGTGAAACGCCCATGGAGCGAGCTCGACATAGAGTCCTGCCTCGCGGATCTCATCCAAGCTGCGTTCATACTGTGTCCCGCTGATCTCATCGATCATGTGCACCTCTCTCCCATCACGCGTATCTACCGGCAACTGAATTCTACCCTGAGACGGAGAGTCGGAGAGATTGACGACTATGAGATGGCGTGTTTGTTCACTGTGTACGTACCAAGTGACAAGATTCAGGTAGCTCTGGTTGTCGGGCCATCCGGTCCGCTCACACAGCTGCCACTCACCCTTTTTGAAATCCTCAGCCCGCAGGGTCTTGAGCAGCTTCCTATAGAAGTTCTCCAGGCTGCGATCACTCGGCTCTTCAGGACGACGCCGCAAGAAGACCGGAAGCCTGACACGCCGCCCTTCGAACTGCCCCTCATGGAACAAGACTGCGCCCTGCAGCGTCGATACGGTAACGGCCGCCGCCTGCGCCTTTGAAGAGGAGAATGCCGCCGCAGCACGTGGCTCATCGTGATTCTCGATGAATCGGATCAGCTTTTGCTGATACGCAGCCTCAGCGCACAGGTGCAGGCGGATGCTTTCAGCTGGGCCGTGCTCGAGGCGATCGTATAACCGCTTGTCATAACAATAGTCGAACCCTTGCCGCTGTAAGTTGAACTCGAGGTCCCAGTATGCCTCGGCAATAAAGAGCACATCCGGGTACCGCTGTTTGACCGTCCCTATTATGTCCGTCCAGTACTCGCTTTGAGGTATTCGACCGGCCCGTGTCCCCCAGGTCCGTTCGAAAATGGAATTCATGAGCAGCATGGCCATATCACAACGCATTCCGTCGCACTGCCCGGCAATTGACAGGACCGTTTCGATCGCCGCTTTTCGCAAGTTAGGATTGAATGCATTCAGTTGTAAGACGTCAGACCAGGCCGGAAAATAGGGATCGCGGCCGCAGGCCAGGATGTACTCTCCGACCCGGACAAAATCGTCAGGTTTGGTGGACAGGTCATCGGAGTTGCCTTGGATGAAGTAGTCCGGATGCTCAGTGGCCCAGGGATGATCGGGCGCCACGTGGTTGGGGACATAATCAAGGATCAATCGCATGCCCCGTTCGGCCAACTGCGCTCTGGCATGCGCCAACCCTTCCGGACCGCCTAGTCGAGCATCCACACGATAATCCCGAATGCAGTAGGCGGACCCGACATTGTCCTCTCCGGTGAAATCAGGCAGCACTCGGCGAAACTCTTGCAAGAGTCCGTCGTTCCGCATGGAGATCGCGACACCCGCCGGACTTCGTTCCCACACTCCCATGAACCAGACGGCATCAAATCCATAGGCAGCAATGGCATCCCATTGCTTCTTGGGCACGTTCCCCAATGTGGTGGGACGCCGTGCACGCTCACTCAGTTCATAGAGCCACACCCACGTATTGATCTCGTAAATCGTTGGATGACGGGGCCATTGAGCCACGGGTTTTTGTTTCATTCAGGCGTCACCGTGCCGTTTGTCACCGGTTCTGTATAGTTCATAGACGGCAGCCCAGCCTGCATAATGCCGAGGGGGATTTCCATCTCGAGGCAGTCCTTCGTTCATCGGATTGGAAACGGAAGTCAGAGCAAGTACTTTACAATGCGGAAGTCCTCAAGAATACTGTCAGATTTGACAGTGAAGGCGACACGTTGAATCCCTTCGTTTGATTTTTTGTCGCCTCCTCTACGGTTAACCTGCTTGTAACATTGCGTCTCTATAGGACAAAGTCCGATGGGCGCTCTTGACTGTGAATATAGGACGGGTTCATGCTGGGCATCCTTTCAACACCACTCAAGTCGATTGGAGGTCAGCATGCTGACCACGCCTATGTCATCTTCAACGCAAGACCAGGGAAGTTACGCATATCCGCAGAGAGGAAGTGCTGCAGGCCAAACTCAACCGCACTACCAGGATCTCGCGCGTCTGTTAGAAGCCATTGTCTGGCGCGCAGATGCTACCACCCTCGAAATCACGTATGTCAGTGAACAGGCGAAGCGCATTCTAGGCTACCCCCTAAGCCAATGGCGACAACCAGACTTCCAGGAGACGCACCTGCATCCCGAGGACCGATTGAAGGTACTCGCTTGCTACCGTGAGGCCATTCGTGACGGAGAAAACCATCGGCTGGATTACCGCATGAGGGCAGCTGATGGCCGAGAGGTCTGGTTTCACGACTGCGTCCATGCCATCAACGTCGGGGCACGCAAGGAATTGATCGGTGTCATGGTGGACATCACCGACCGAAAATCTGCCGAGGCCTGTTTGACTGAAATGACAGGGCGCTTGATCCGCGCGCAGGAGGAGGAGCGTAGCAGAATTGCACGAGAACTGCATGATGATTTCAATCAACGCTTGGCGCTACTCGCTATCGGTCTCCAGCGTCTCGGGCACACGTTCGAATCGGAGACCGGAGTTGCCGCTCAAGTCTCGGATCTCTACCATATGACACAAGAAATCGCATCCGACGTGCATCGCCTGTCCCACCAGCTCCACCCCGCAAAACTGCAACATCTGGGTCTCGTCCCTGCGATCAAGGGATTGTGTCGGGAACTGTCCGAGCAATATGGTGCTGAGATTGACTTTGTCCATCGCAATGTCCCAAATCCGATTGCCCAAGAATCTGCGCTTTGTATCTTCCGTGTCGCGCAAGAAGCCTTGAGCAATACTGTCAAGCATAGCGGCGTGAAGCAAGGAAAGCTCGAGCTGTTTTCCAATCGGGGTATCTTGCATCTATGCGTCTCCGATTCAGGCACGGGCTTTGACCCCGAAGCCATTTCAGCCAAAGGACGGCTTGGCTTGACCAGCATGCAAGAGCGGGTACGGGCCGCGGGGGGTACCATCTCAGTCGAATCCCGTCCGTCTACGGGAACGCGCATTTCCGTGCATTTGGCCGCCTAGATGGGAGAGGATTCCGTGCAGCGTCCGCGTGTCTTGCTCGCCGATGACCATCGCATGCTTGCCGAAGCCTGTATCAGGCTCTTGGAGCCGGAATGCGAAGTCGTTGGCACTGTGACGGACGGACGGGCGCTGCTTCCCGTCGCGCGTGATCTGCATCCTGATGTCATCGTGCTGGACATCGGCATGCCTTTGTTGAACGGACTCGATGCGGGCAGACAAATCAAGCACTCGATGCCCGGAGTCAAATTGATTTTCATGACGATGAATGAAGATCCCGATCTCACGAGGGAAGCTCTTCACATCGGAGCGTCCGGATACCTGCTTAAAAGCTCAGCGGCATCGGAGTTGCCTGAAGCCATCCGTGCGGCAGTCCGTGGCGACACCTACGTCGACTGCCGTGCATCTGCCAAGTTGGATGATTCCTTTATTCAAGAAGGCGAGCGTTCCTCAACCGGCGAACTGACTGCGCGCCAGCGCGAGGTGCTTCAGTTGCTCGTGGAAGGGTTATCCATGAAAGAAGCGGCCCGTGTTCTCCGCGTGACAGCGCGCACCATTGCATTCCATAAATATCGAGTGATGCAGCAGTTTCGCCTCAAGAGTAACGCAGAACTCATTCAATTCGCGATTGAGCAGCGTGTCACTCTGGGCACCCCGCATCAATACTAGCCACACCGCACTGCTTGAAGGATCACGATCAATCTTGCCGGGTTCAATCCGGAGGGGACCAATTGAATCTGTCAATTTTGCCAGTTACGCCCGTGGAGGGGAAGTGATAAGAAGCTGCGCTCGCCTCTCTTTTTCCATGGAGCAGCCATGGCTCGATATCGGGGAAGCAGTTCTGACGGGTCCCCTTCTGTCCGCGTCCTCCTAGCCGATGACAACCCATCGATGCTGCAGGCCGCGCGCCGTATCCTGGAGCCTGAGTTCCAGGTGGTGGGAACCGTCAATGACGGTGAGGCCGTTCTTGAGGCCGCAGACGCACTGAGACCTGATGTCTTAATACTCGATATATCCATGGGGATCCTGAATGGCCTGGAAGCGGCGCGCCTGCTGACACGCACTGGGTCCAATGCCAGGATCGTCTTTCTTACCGTTCACCAGGATCAAGAATTTGTGGAGGAAGCTTTTTCCGTCGGGGCGCTTGGCTATGTCGTCAAACCGCGACTCGGCACAGATTTGCTTCCCGCTGTTCGGGAAGCGCTGGTGGGAAGAGCCTTTGTGTCACCTCATCTCGGATCGCCGAAGAGGTGCTGATGGCATGTGCGTCTGCGAACTGGGTTGCTCCCGACTACGTCACCGCAGCTCCACCCACATCGCGCCATCGGCGATGATATGCACATCCACTCCGCCTGCTGTGGGATACACGCCACGAGGACGAAGCGTCAGAACTTCTGCTTGAAGCCGGGCATCGGGTCCCAGATCTCGAGTCAGAGTCGTTTCGAGACGTGATCGAAGCGTCTGAAGCTGGCTGGAGAGGTCGATCACCGCATGGGCCTTCAGGCTTGACAAGATGTTCTCGTGAAACATCCAGTTTGCCGAACGAATCAGCACATTGCGGGTATCCAGAGTGAAGTCCAAATCGACGAATCGGAGGATCCCGAGGCCCTCCTCGAACACCGGTGTGCCTGTCGCGTACAGGCTCCCGTTGACTCCTCCAGAGACCCGTAGTGCGAGGATCAGCTTGTCACCGCTCCCATAGAGTTGCACACCCTCGACCTTCAATGTATCGCCGACAGGAGTCTGAAATTCCTGTCCAAGCATCTCCTCTTCAAGCCGTTGATTGATCCGTGCATATTCGACAGTGATCGGCAGCGCGAGGTGAAACCCTTCGAGGGGCAGGGCAGCCAATTGCAGCGGCGGCAGCGACATCGAAACGATCTTGGGCTTGGGGCCGGTGACAATTTTAGGCTCCATCACTAGATTGACGGACGACTTCACCAACAACGTGCCATTGGACGTGATCGGACCGACCCGTGCGTCGCGCGGATTGAACTCGAGCCATTGATTGTGGGTTAATTCGATTGGCTCCTGCAGTTTCTGCCAGACTGTCTCGGCCCGCTTCTTCGCTTCCGTTCGTCCGCGGATGATCCGGTCGATGCTTTCTCCTAACGCGGCAAGCCGCGGCTGCAATACCGCCTTCAGGAAAGGCGTGGCCTCGAGGTCAAGACCCGCGAGCTGGCAGGGTTCAACGAAAACCGGCTCCTCGAAGGTTGTGTGAGATTGAACGCGCCAGTGATCGGACCATGTGAGGGCGGAGTGGGCCGTAAGATTCAGTCGCTTCGGCGGATCGTCGCCATGGCCGCAACGGCCTTCGACGAACTCTTGCCCCTGGCCCTTTCGCGCCCATACCCGATAGCGCACGTGGTCAAACCACACGTCAAAATGATTTTGGTTCATCCGATATCGGAACGACCCTCTGACCAGGCGATACAAGAACCGTACGTCATCCCGCTCTCCAAGGGTTCCCGCATCGTTCCAGTCTTCCTCTCGGGACGCAACCGGAGGAAACCCCTCATCAACGGCGACAGCCAATTCTTCCGCCGGGAGCCGGACTTCGAGATTCACGACGGACGCCTCAAGGGCAGGCGGCGGAGGCGCAGGCTTGAGCGGATCGTTTGGCTTCGGAATGTTAAGTGGCGAGCCTGCCCATGCGCTGATCGCATAGACATGCGCTAGCAGGATTGAACAGCACAATGTGCCGAACCATGGTTGTCTCGGGCAACTTCGTGGAGGCGTCAATTCGCTCCCTGCGATGGAGAAATCACATGCCGGTCAACTGACAGTGTAGCCCCGTCCGGTCATGCAGGCGCCAAATGCGCGCTTGTAGCCGCCAACATCCGCGTTATACGCCTGCTTTGCTTTTTCCTGGGCCGCGGCTTGCTGCTCCGCTGCGTGCCGGCGGCGCATCGCACCTCCAGCCGCGCCAACTCCCGCTCCAATGGCCGCTCCCTTTCCTGCATCGCCGCCGATGGCACCCCCGATAGCGCCGATTGCGGCGCCTCTCGCCGCGCCCTTCACGGCGCCGCCCTGCGGCGGCGGAGCAGCGGCTTGCTGCATCGGCTGGTTCGGATCGAATCCGGTTTGCTCTTTGGCCCATTTGTAGCAACTAAACTCGTCCTGTTCCTGTTGATCCTTCGTTTGGCCCTTACTGGGATACACGAACACGTCCGCAGCTGCAAGCGCTTCACTCGTGATGAACAGCAGCCCCATCACGATGACAATCAATCGTGAGTAATCCATACATGCCTCCTCTATCTCACGAATCGTACACACAGTCATTTCGTCAGCTCCATGGAGGGATGGTCCGTGCCCGAAGCAGAAGTGTCACGATCCCCTGTAGACCCTGCCTCGCCTGCGGAAGATCCCGAAGCGGCCGCGTGAGGAACATCCCCGATTAGCGGCAGATTGCCCAGAATCGCGAGGCGTGTGACCATTCCGACGATATCGTCCAACTGCATGAAGCGAGCGGCAGCTACCGGATTCAGTTTCTTGCTGTAAATGTGGAAATACTTCTTTCTCAGTGCAAGGTCCGCCTGCTGGTTCTCGCTCGACTGCTTGACGATCTTCATCACATCGTCGTTGGTAAGCGATGAATATTTCTCAATATAGGTTCCCAGTAAGCGAAGTCGTTTCGCCTCAAGTTGGTCCTTTTCCTTTTCATACCGGTGATACACGCCCCAAAATACCTCACTTTGCTGCTCATCGAGGCCCATATTCCGCTCGAACACCTCTTTGCGCTCGGTCGACAGAATATACTGCAGTTTGTCGGGGTCCAAATTTGGGCGAATGCGCACAACCTTCAGTGTTGATTCCGGCAATGTTGATTCCTGTGCATGCAGACTAGGAACCATCAACACACCCATCAGACACATGCCGACCACCACATTCGGTTTCATGACGGCTCCTTCCTCGTCACAGCAGATGGATGCACCTTTTCGCCGACCTCACGCTATCATCATTTGACAGGGACAGACACTGTCAAAAATGACAGAGCCTTGGAGATCTCACATCCAGTCGATTAGCAGAAATCCCGCTCCAAGCGTCGTCTGATTGTGATTGTAATCAATCAAGCTTTCGCCGTAACCGGTGAACACTTGTACATAGCCCTTGAGCTCTCGGTACAGTGGAAAACTCCAGTCCAACTGAACCGCGCCGCGAAAATTCCAAAAGTCCACATTACTTCGCAGAAGAAGTGAGACGTTGTGTCCGCCCTTTTGATAAGTCGCGACGAGGTCTCCACGTCCGACGAAGGCGGTAATGTCGGGGTTATTGTCATTGGTCCAGTCTTCTCGGATGCGGTACCACGGTCTGATAGTCAGTCCGAACCCTCCACGCTCGAATCCGAATTGTGCGTAAATTCGATTCCAGCTTCGCGACAAAGGGTCCTGACGTCCGTTTGACTGATGGACAAGGCCTATATTGATGAACCGTCCCTTCAGTCCGAACAGATCGTAGTCAGTATGAATCACGCCCATAATTTCCGGCTCGTAATTGCTTTCGCGAAATGGCGCCGATTTCGATTTGTTGTACATCTGGAAGAAAGAGAGTTGCGTATAGGCAATCCACAAATCGAATCGTTCTTTGATCTCGATCGCTTTGAGCTTCGCAGAGAATTGGAACTTGACCTCTGTATTGCTATACCCCAACGACTGAGGAAACGTGCCTTGGGTAGGACTCGACGGTTGGTTGTTCACATTGGTGGTATAGCGAACGGGCAGGAGATAGACTTGCTTGTGGGGACGGATCGAAAACAGCCCATGCTCTGTGCCAGGGTCCAGTTCCCAGCGCGTCCCCATCAACGAAGCTTTGCGAGCGGAGCTCGCCAAACCAGCGTCGGACGGTTCTGGTGATTGACTTTGTTGCCGGGCCGCCGCGTCATCGTAACATTTCAAGCGTTCGGCGTCCGGCCCCAGGTCGGAGCAGACAGGTACGGTCCCCGGCGCACCGGGGGGCGGCGAATCTGCATGGGCGGCAATCTCTCCTGCAAGAGGAAAACTGCTGAGCTGAACGATGCAGAGTCCTGCCGCCCACCACGGCGTCCTCGGGTGTCTCACGTGTTGATGTCGTGTTGCTTCCTTTGCCTCTCCGCTACGGTTTTGCAGTAGCCGCCTTCGTCAGCATGGCCTGCAACGCCTTGGAATTCTGGTTGGGCTTGGCCTTATGCGCAATAATAATATCCGACGGACGGACGTCCTGTCCGAAATATGCCGCATTGAGGTCGTCCCTTGTCCTGATAGACGCTCCGTCGAACGAGACTCCGGCGTATAATCCCTTCGCGCGCGTGAACGTCACAAAATCGGCCATCAGGTTTGTGTCGGCCCCCATCCCCTTCGGGCCTATGGCGACAGATCCGTCGGCGCCAAGCTTGAGCTTATTCCCCAACAGCGAATCCACTCCTTTAGGCGTCATGACCAACACGACTGCTTCGGAGGACTGGGCCCCGGCTTGAAGGCCGAAACTGGCTGCCGAGGTTTCGTAAAACACTGGCTCGCTCCATCCACTGCCTTTTTCATCACGCGCAAGCATGACGCCGTTGCCGCCTTCTACGCCGAAGATGAAGGCACCCTTCGTGAGTTTTGGAACGATATAGACACCCTTAGCCTCTTGCAGGTGACTGCCAAACCACTTCATATCCGGGTCGTTCATGAAGTTCTTGAGTGTGTTTTCGGCCTGATCGATCAACTTCTTGGCATCGCTGGCGTCATCGGCCCACCCGGTGACCGGCGTCATGATCAGCCCTAGGACCAACACCGCCATGACGGCGGCGTATGCGCGAATGGGGTGCATCCTCTCGATCGTCGTCTTGTGCATAGTTCCCTCCTTGTTGGAAAATTCTCAGCGTGATTTCGCGGATGGCGGATAACTCTCAAACGCCTCGGCAATCGCCTTATTGCCGAGCTCGACATTCTCATTGGTCGCGTCTTGCAATGTCCCCACGATCGTGGCTCTCCAGACGAGCTGCTTTTTCGCTGGTTCGATCAGATCCAGAATCAAGGTGCCTTCCCTATACTCATAGGTCGTCACCCCTCCGCCGTAGCCGGCGCCCCATCCATACCCCCCAGGGTAACGAGCAACGCCCACCGTGGGGCCGGTGCTGTCAATCCGTTGCTTGTCCTGAATATTGACCCAATAGTGAACGAGAAGATCCTGTGGCTCATCGAGTCCTACTTGGCGGAGTCCTTTCCCCGTGAGCTCACGCACAACCGCAGACTCGACTCTTCTACGCGTCAACGAATTGTCGTAGATTCCGCCTTTATTCAACTCGGCCGGCCCGGCGAAGGCAAAGGTCTTGAACGACGAGAAATCCACCGTCGGATCGTGATCGGTGTTCACTTTGAATGAGGTACAGGCCACTAGGCTGACAGCCAAGATGAGCAGGCAGCCTCTTCGTCGACGACGCATGAGGTTCCTCCACTTCAATGTTGTAGGCCACGCTTCCAGATGCGCCTCCTGTTGCTGAGCTCCACCTATCGAGGCGGAGAGCTCTTCGGCCCTTCGCCCGAGTGTGAACCGTTGACAACCTGGGCATGCCGTGGGCCGCTGCAGGCAAAATAGAAGTAGGCACCGACCACCAGAAAATTGATCCCCACTGCGATCGTATTCCACACAATGACTGGCCTCGATTCGACCAAGATCCCGTAATAGACCCACACGATTTGAAAGGTGCCCATAATCGCCGCCATGGTCGGATTCATACCTTCACAGGAACGCCGCTTGAGCATAGAGATGAGATCGGGCATGGCGGCAAATGTGGTCCCGAAGCCCGCGACAAAGCCGATAAGTTCATGCAACGGCATTGACATGTTCAACATGGCGCACCTTCAATCTGTTCAGATTGCAAGCATGAGGCCTGCCCGGTCAACATCGGGACGCGTCAGCGAGATAGGTCACGAGTACACCATAGTGATCCGATCCGGGTTGAATTGAAACTGTTGCCGGTTTGCCGAATAATTCCTGATGAAAGCAACCTGTGGGACCGTCCGAGGGTTTCCTCATGAGAAAGAGAAAATCAACTCGCCTCGCCTGACTGATACCCTTTTGATAGCCCTCAAGAATTTTCTGTTGCTGGCTCTGAGGCAACCGCTTCATCGCCTCGCGAAGCGCAGAGGGCACCTCTTGTACTCCCTTCCCTGCAATCACGTTCTGCTGAGGGTCCAGACTGTATATTTCGCTCTGGGAATTGCCCATCACGTAGGTATCCTTTAGCCCAGCCCGTTCAAGCTCTCGATATTCAGGATCGTCCGGTTCAAAATTGAAATCTCCACCGACGATGGTTCCGATGTAGTGGCCCCTTGCATCAAGTTTCTGTATCTCTGTAACGAGCAGGCGAATCTCATCAAGGCGCCGGCTCTGGTCTTGTTCGATCGCGGCAACGATGCCCTCGAAGTCCTCCCGCCGTGCCCTTCCCTGCTCAACAGCCTCATTGATCTTCTGAATAAAAAAAGCGTTGCGTTCAATACCAGAATGGAGATGAAGACTCACCGCCAGCAGCTTCTTTCCTGTATCTGGGTTTTCGACTTCGGCGACCAAGGCATAGCGAAGTTCGCCGGTCTGCAGACCCATGTAATCGACGCAGCGTCCGACCCCTCCGCTTAGCTTGAGCCCCGCAACTTTTCTTAATCTCAAAGGCGCTTTGGCAAGGACCACTAACCCATTGTTCAGATGGGGAACCACCGCGAGCCCTGGGGCAAGGCGTACCCCGCAGGCATCGACTTGATGCACTTGGCTATACTCCAACCCAGCGCGTTTCATCGCGGCGACATACGTCTCGGCCATTTCAGGCAAAGGATTGACCTCCTGCAAAAGGATGAGCTCAGGTCGGACCACGGCTAATTGTTCAAATTGCAGATGAAGCCTTGCCTGGCGTGCCTCCTTAGATTCGCTCGGTTTAACCGTTAGGCCGCTGGG
>DASTQY010000134.1:0-9563 GCA_035761525.1 Nitrospira sp.
ACCGCCGCCTGGAGCAGCTAAAGGCGGAAGGCGTGGAATTCAAAACGGGCGTCACCGTCGGCACAGACATGACGGGCGAACAATTGCGTGCACAGTTCGATGCGGTGGGTCTCACGATGGGAGCGGAGCAGGCGCGTGAACTGCCGATTCCTGGAAGGGAACTAAAAGGCGTGCATTTGGCGATGGAGTATCTCACGCAGCAAAACAAGCGCACCGCAGGTATTCCCATCAGCGACGAACCGATCACGGCCAAGGGCAAGCGGGTCGTCATTATTGGCGGGGGAGACACGGGATCTGACTGTCTGGGGACCACGCACCGTCAAGGCTGCGTGGAAGTGCACCAGTTCGAGTTACTGCCCGAACCGCCTCCGACACGTGCCGAGTCGACGCCCTGGCCGCTATGGCCGATGCAGTTGCGGACTTCTCATGCCCATGAGGAAGGGTGCGACCGTCAGTGGAGCGTCGCGACGACCAAGTTCACCGGCCACAATGGCCATCTCACGAAGCTTCATGCGCAACGCGTGAAGTTCGAAGGCGGCAAGTTTACACCCATTCCGGACACCGAATTTGCGATGGACGTGGATCTGGTCCTGCTGGCGATGGGGTTCACTGGGCCTGTTAAGAACGGCCTTCTCGACCATCTCGGAGTGAGCTACGACTCCCGCGGCGCGGTTGCCGTTGACGACAACTTCATGACGAACCTCGACGGGGTCTTTGCCGGCGGCGACACGAAGCGCGGCGCTTCCCTGATCGTGTGGGCGATCGCCGAAGGCCGAAAGATGGCGGCGGGAATCGATAAATACCTGCAAGCCGGTAGATCCGCGAAGTTACGTTGTTGAACGCACGGCCAACGCTGTCTGCGCATCTCCTCCTTCCCTCCGTCACGTGCCGTCAGTCGAAAACGTACAGAGGCTGAGCTCGTTGCCCCCCTGATTCTTTCGCACTCTTCGCGAATCGGGCGATTGCACACGTCGCAAGGCTGTGATGTGGTACCGATCTGGCATGACTTTGTGGAAGGTGCTGGAACTCCAGGCGTTACCGCGCGGCCTTGTGTATCGCGGACGGTGTGCGCGATCCACGTGTGGACCAGGTGACGGCGGCCTTGCTATGTTCACGCGTTGAGAAGGAACTGATAAGGAACTGATAGTGGAACGAGCGGTTGTCTCCTGGGGTTCATGGGATCAGGCGCCTCGGGAGCGCTTTCTTGAACTGGACGACCGGTTATGAGTCTGAACCACCAATGACATATGAAGGAGACTTCACATGCATATGCTCATGGTCGTGTTCCGTGCGTCACTGAAAGAACGTGTGCATGAATTGCTCGATCGTTGTCACGTGAAAGCGTTTACTGAGGTCAATGAAACGGTTGGTTACGGTCAGACCGGCCCCGCCGAAGGGTTGGCCTTTTACCCCGGCACGAATTCAGTCATCTTCGTCGCATTGGATCCCGATCATGCGGCGCGAGTCGCCAACGCCGTCAAACAATGGTATGCGGAGGCGGCAAAACATCCCGGCTGGGAGAAGCCGGCCCTGCGCGTCTTCTCCTGGCCGGCAGAGCAGATCGTGTAACGCGCCGGGCAGTTCGGAATCCTGTCCATCAGTGTCCTCCGCGTCTTACAAGGGTTCATTCTTAGGGCCGGATAAGTTCCTAACATTTCTTGGTCGTTTGCTCATCTCACTCTATACTGGCCTACATACGTAGGTGTGCATAGAAGGAAGGACGGCTTCCGGAGAAGCGGTCCGACCTCGATCGAGGACCCACATGGCAACCAACCTCAATCTCCTCCTGCTGGAAGATTCACCAGCCGATGCGGAGTTGATGCTTGAAGCACTGCGAGAGTCGGGGTATGACCCCATCTTTCGCCGCGTCGATTCCAAGGACGCCTATCTCCGAGAACTCGATCAGCCGCCGGATTTCATCCTGTCCGATTTTTCCATGCCCCAGTTTACGGCGCAGGACGCTCTCAAGTTAATGAAGGAGCGAGGGTTGGATCTTCCATTCATCATCGTCTCCGGCTGCATGGGCGAGGATATGGCGGTGGAGTGTATGAAAGCCGGCGCGTCCGACTACCTCTTGAAAGACCGGCTTGCAAGACTCGGGCATGCGGTTACGCAGGCGCTGGAACGAAAGCGGTTGATCGAAGAAAAACGACAAGCTGAACAGCGGTTGTTTCTCGAAACGTTCCACGATTCGTTGACCGGCCTTCCGAATCGGGCCTTATTCATGGATCGTTTGGATCGTGTGTTTCTACAGAGCCGCCGCCAACCTGCCCATCTATTCGCCCTCCTGCACTTGAACCTAGACGGCTTGACAATGGTGCACAGCGGCATGGGAGTTTCGTCTGCCGACCGGCTCCTGATCGAAGTCAGCCAGCGAATTCTTCGCAGGATCCGGTCCGTTGACACGCTCGCTCGGATGGAGGGAGATGCCTTTACGCTCCTGATCGACAATCTCAAGGCGATGGGCAATGCGACGCGTGTGGCCGACCGTCTACAACAGGAGTTTGCCACCCCGTTCACGTTGGAGGACCGGGAAGTATACCTGACGCCTTACATTGGGATTGCCTGTAGCCATACAGGATATGAAAACGGGGAGCCGTTGGTGCGTGATGCGACGACAGCCATGCTCCAGGCCAAGGCGACCGGCCGTGCGGGATTCGTCATCTTCGACAAAGCGATGCACCAGCAGGCCATGGCCAGACTGAAGCTGGAAGGCGATCTGAGGCAGGCGCTGGACCGCAAGGAGTTTCGATTGGCCTACCAGCCGATCGTTCAGTTGCAAGAAGGGCGGATAACGGGGTTCGAATCGTTGGTTCGATGGCAACATCCAGAGTATGGTTTAACGAGGCCGGATGTGTTTTTGGATATCGCGACCGAGCTGGGCCTGATGAAGGGTATTGGCGAATGGTGCCTGGGCGAAGGATGTCGCCAGCTGAAACTCTGGCACGATCAATTTCCCCGGATTCGCCCGCTCACTATCAGTATCAATTTCTCCATCCAGCAATTTGCTCAGGACCGCCTGGCGGTGCTGATTAAACGCGTCCTCGACAAGTCGGGCATCGATGCCGCGAGCGTCAAGATCGAGATCACCGAATCGGAAATGATGCAGAACCCCGAGGCCGTCAACCGCGTCCTCGCAGAGATCAAGGAACAGCATGTCGACACCTGCTTGGACGATTTCGGAACTGGATATTCCTCGCTGAGCCACCTCCAGCAGTTACCCATCCAGTTTCTGAAGATCGATCAGTCGTTCGTCCGTCGATTGGGCACCGACGACGACGCATTGGCGATTGTAAAGACCATCATTGCCCTGGCCCACCAACTCGGACGGCAGGTGATCGCCGAGGGCGTCGAAACCGCCGAGCAACTTGCCATCCTGCGTTCGCTGGGCTGCGAATACGGTCAAGGCTATTTCTTCTCGAAACCTCTTTCCCCCGAAGATGCAGGCACCCTGCTGGCCTCTGCCAGGCGGTGGTGAGACGCCGCACTGTCCTTTTCGGCAAGCTCCCTTGATAAGATGGGGTATTCGAAGGGAGTGGCGTCATGGCTTCCGTGCAGCGTTTTTCGGCGAAGGTTATTGCCATCCGGCACCTGACCCATGACGTCCGTCAGATCGACTTCCGGTTGTTGGAGCCGCCGGAGATCCGGTTCAAAGCGGGCCAGTTCGTTTCGTTCGAGGTGCCCGATGCCCGAACAGGTCGGACGGTGACCCGACCGTATTCCATCGCCTCTGCACCGAGCACTCCCGATACGGTGTCCTTGCTGCTCAATTTCGTTCCGGACGGGCCAGGGTCCACATATCTCTTTAAATTGAACGAAGGCGATACAACAACCTTCTCCGGACCGGCCGGCAATTTTTACCTGCGGGACGATCCCGAGCGAGAGCTGTTGTTCGTCGCCACCGGCACAGGAATCGCACCCATACGCTCGATGCTCCTGGCGAACGCCGAGCGGCCTACCCCAAGAACGACGACGTTATTTTGGGGCTTGAGAAGTCAACGAGATCTCTACCATGAGGATAATTTCGAAAGCCTTGTCAGACCTGTGCCAGGAAGCTCGGTGGTCATCACCGTGTCGCGGCCAGAAGCCGGCTGGACCGGAGTTGCAGGCAGAGTGACGAGTCTCGTCGAGAAGAATGTACAGGATGTGAAGAGATTGGCTGTCTACCTATGCGGCAACAGCGCCATGATCAAAGACGTGACCGCGTTGATCCAAGCAAAGGGATTATGCCCGATATACCGCGAGAAATATTATGATGATGCGGGAGAAAGCGACCGGGACTGATTGCTGGCTCTTGGCAATGCACCTTGTCGCGGTTGGTCGAAATTGTACCGCCGCATAGCCAACGGGCTGCATACACTTGTGTTCATGAGAAAAGTCCGCTCGTCTACTAGGGTGTTTAAGCATGCTGGAAGCGGCACGAAGCTTGCTCAGAGTGTAGCGCCGATCGTGGGAATAGATCCCGTAGGCATACCATGAGGAGAATAAAATGACGAAGATCAGATCGGTGCTGACCGTTGCCGCAGTCGTTGCGTCGTTGGCCACCGCATTCGCTCAAACCCCGGGTCCGGAGGCTAGCCCTGCGCCAACGCCTGCTCCAAATCCGGAGATCACCATGCCGCCTCCAGCTCCGTCTTCAGCTATTGGTGAGGAAAAGAAGCCTGAGAAGCCGATGAAGGGAAAACACGGCAAAGCGAAAGCGCACGGGAAGAGCAGCGAAAAGAAGCGCGGACTCGATCGCGCGGATGAAGCAGCGGGTGAGCATGGCAAGCAGGGCCGCGGTCAGGCCCGGGCCCAACGGTAGTACGCAATTGTCAGCAAGAAAAAGGCGGCCGGTTCGATTGAACCAGCCGCCTTCATACGGGTCAGACTTCCAAAAACCGCTCATGCCGCGGCTTTGGTCACCAATTTTTTCACTTCAACGTGTGCGAAGATGACATCCGGTTCGCGTTGCAGCGCCTCGTAGTAGCTGCGCTCGAACCCGTCGCCCTCTTCCGATGGACGGATTAAAGCGCGGACGTCGGCGAGAAAATGTTCTACTTCAACGGTCGTCAGTTCCTCTCCTTCCTCCAATAATTCATCCACGCGAATGACCAGCTGCGATAGAGGATGGAGCCATGTAAACCATGGGTCGTTCAACACCAGTTGCAAAAGTTGTCCCGTCGACCCTACGCGGCCGTTGATGCGCTCATAAGTCAACTGCTCGGCCACGATGAGCGCTTTGTGCAAGCCTAGCAGTCCGCGGCGAACCTCCGACAGCAATCGTCGCAGGCCCGCGCCGGCTTCCGTTGAGGATTCGAGTGTTCGTGCCATAGGTTTATTGTATCAGGTCGCAGAAAAAATGTGTCTGTCCTTCGACCACACATTGAACGACAATCGTCCGCCGTCAGCGGCCAAGGTGTCCACCACCCATCGGCCCATTTGAGGGGACTGTTGGGGAAGGAATGAGGTGGCGGTTAGGATGAAAGGGAAGCACCGGAGCCGGGGTGAGTTGGTGAGGCGGCGACGGTACTCCGAGCGGCGTCGTTGTTTGTTCAGGTGCATTCCGCTCAGAAAGGCTAGGCGCAAGACGAAACTCCCGGGCAGAAAGGGAGTCCGTGCCGCCGCCCGTCCCGACGCCTATGGTGTTGTCACGGCCGGCCGTGACCCGATGGTCGCTCAGGACTTCGCCGAGGACCCAATGAGGCTGTGCGAGCCAGACTCCCATCAGCGCCCCGGCGATCACGCTCCTCCGAACCTGCTTCATCAAGCCCATGGCTGCTCCTCACTCGCATCATAACAGAGCTTCCGGCGCTATGCAGCATTGGTCAACAACTTCCTTATGCGGAAGTGAGCGAGCACGACATCGGGAGCCCGCTCGAGCGCTTCATAGTAGGCTCGTTCGAATCCTTCTCCTTCGACGGATGGATGAAGCAAGCTGTCGATTTCTCCCAAGAGATGCGCGACATTGTCGCCGGTGATGTCACACGTATCGTCTTGCAGCAGGTGATCAATGCGGACAAGCAGATCGGCGATCGGGTGCAGCCAGGTGAACCAGGGGTCCTTTTGGAGCAGTTCGATCAACACTTCCATGGATTGCACGGGCCCACTCACGCGTTCATAGGTTTGCTGCTCGGCGAGGATGAGGGCACCGTGAAGCCCGATGAGGCTTTCCCGTATCGACAGGACAGTCCTGCGCCGTGGATCCACGGGAACCAGCGCCGTCGTGTGAGATGACGCTTCCATACGTCAAGTGTAGCAGGCCTGTACGAAACGGCCAGCGGCCTCGATGCGTGCACGAAGACGGATGCATTTCTGTTCCAAAGCGAGGTATTCTTCTCCAACCGTCTTCGAGGGGTGCCTAAAGATGGAACGACGAAAGCACCGGCGTGTTCCGATTCAGATTCAGGGACTGTTGTTGGGGAATTCTCATGAAGTCGAAGGACACACGCTCGACCTCTCGCTCGGAGGAGCGAGATTTGCGAGTGATGTCGACGTCTTCCCGGGGAAGACGATCGTGGTTCGTCTCGTGATTCCGGGATTGGAGGAACCGTTGTCGATTCCGGAGGCGACGGTGCAATGGGTCGACGAGCAGACGTTTGGCGTCGAGTTTCAAGAAATTCCGCCCGATGAACTCGATGACCTAGAAGAACTCATCAACGAATTCGATGAGACGGAAAATAGTGGCCATGCCTAGCACGCCATGCTCGAAGGCAGGTCGAGCGGCGTGAGGGTTACCCCTCGTAATACACCACGATCGTAGCCTTGTTGCACTTGCAGCAGGTGCCTTGCCCGGTCATGGGCGTTTTCCCGGAGGCTTCTGCCGCTTTGACCACTGCGTCTTCGACCCGGCCGACCTTGTTGTAACACTCGCTGCAATAGGTCGCTGTCTTCGCCATAGCTCCTCCTGAGTATAGGTCTACACGATGCCCAATAAGAGAAGTATAGCGCAACTACGCAAAAGTGCTTGGTCGGCCTATCGGCCTGCAGGGTTATAGACCGGTCGGGCTTCCGAAGCCGGCAAACAGCTCGCCAGTCAGGTAGGCGGTCGTGGCAGGATCGTCGAAGTCTTTCCGACGGAGATAGTCGTTAAGGAGGCGGCCTTCTGTCGTACGATGGAGGTGAGGCAGGGCCAAATTCATGCGGTACCGCTCGATAGCGCCGGCGACCCGACTGATGAAAACTATCGTGCCGTCGGCTTCCTGGCGTTCCACGATGCCGACATGAGTCAAAGGGTCGTTGGTCATGCCGTCCCCATTGTAATCCCATGTGTTGTCAAAAAAGACGAGGTCGCCGGGCCGGACGGCCGGACCTTGATGAAGCTTGCCCTGCCGGCTGACATGATGATGGATCAGCTTCACGCCGTTGGCTTTTGGATCGGGCGCGGCGCTGTCGTATAGGTCGATGCCGTGCTCGAGAAAAATCGCTCGGGTCACGCCGGCGCAGTCGTAGGCAATGCGTCGGCCCTTGGTGTGAATCGTGGTCGCACCGACAAGTCTGACGGCCGTTTGGACGATAGCGGCGCGCCGGGATGTGGCCTCGGCGGACTTACAGCAGGTCTGACCGGTGAGAATTCGACGGGAGCGGTCACCGGTTGACGTGGCGCACCCGACAAGCGTCACGATGGCGACGAGAAATCCAATCAAGACCATTCGGGTCAAGGAGATCGAGGCCGCGTTCATTCTTGCCAACGTAGCATGAGAGCCACAATCGGCCAAGTAATCGGCCAGTTTAGGAAGGCCGGAAACCCAGAAGTACCTTTTGCGATTTCGTCAAAAACATTATATCTCACTTGCCGGCAGCGTGAGGGGAATCGTTGCCATGGGGGGGGCCGGGGTTGGCAGAAGATTGTGCGCAGCGAAAACCAATAGTGGCCGACCGCTGGTCGGGACTGAATCCGCTGCGTGTGGCGGTGCGAAGCATAATGATTTTGCTCTTCCACGAGCCGCCGCGCACGCCCTTATAGCGGCCGCTTGCCGGACCGCTCGGATTCTCTCTCGGCATATAGGCGTAGTAGTCCAATCCAAACCAATCCTGTACCCACTCCGCCACATTGCCGGCCATATGGTGCAGGCCGTAGGGACTTCGTCCCTCTGGGTGTGAGTCCACAGCAGCCAAAATGGGAATTTCATGCACATGATGCTGGCCAAACATCGCCCGTTCAGGGCTTGGAGCGGCATTGCCCCAGGGGAACAGTTGGCCGTCCGGACCGCGGGCGGCTTTCTCCCATTCCGCTTCCGTCGGCAGCCGCTTCCCCTTTGATATGCAGAATCTCGCCGCCTCTTGCCAGGTCATGTAGAGGGCCGGCCATCGCGCCAGCGTGCGATCCGAGACTGAGTGCACGGTGATGACATGCCAAATCAGCTTTTGCAATTCGTCGGCGGGATGCTGGTTGCCCTGTCGGAGATGCGAAAGATATTCGGCAAGGCTGACTTCATGACGGTCAATCGCGTACGCGTCCAACCAGACGCGCTGTTGTGGAAGTTCCGTATCATCGAACTGCGTCCATAGGCCATACGGATCGTCGTCGATTCGCTTGCTGCCAACCGTGAATTCACCGGCCGGGATCTGGACGGTCGGCGCGGACTGCGCGAGCCCGGCAATCGAGGCGAGATGACCGGCCAGCTGCGGAGAAGGCTTGTGCGCGCTGGCGGCTTGGCTTGGGCTGATGGAGATGAGCGACAGGACAGATGCCGCAAGGCACACGAGAACTCTGCACATCAGGTCTTGCTGGGAGAGGAGAGGGCCTTGCTGACTTCACCGATAAGTCGTCGTTCGATTTCTGCCGTTTCTTCCGCACTGACGCTCAAGATCCGCCCGCCCTGCGCCAGCTTTTCGAATTCGGCCTTGACGCTCAAACGGGTGACGTTCAACGGCTGTGCTTGGACGGCGATCACATATTGGTTTCGAAAGCCGGCCACTTCGAGAGAAACCGGATTGGAGACCTTGCGGTCCGTGACGATCACGGCCTTCTGATCGGCTTTGATACTGACTTTCACCTGGTAGCCGTTGCGCGCCAGCGCTTCCTCGACGGTCTTGGTGACGGCATTCAACGGCCGCGGGAGATCTTCAAATTGCGCGCCCTTTTGTTCTAGCTGAATACTTTGGGCGGCCTGCTCGATAGCCGTCTTCTTGATGTCCGCCGTCAGTTTGCGGGCCTGGATCAGCTGTTTGTCGAGCTGTTCGGCTGCGCCTTTGGCCTCAGCTCTGGCGCTTTCTGCTGCCTTCTTAGCGTCACGGATCTCCTGATTCAGGAGGTCGATCTGTTGCTGCATGACCTTGTTCCCGTCTTGCAACGAGGTAACCAAGGACTCCTGTCGGGCGAGTTGCTTTTTGAGTATGTCGTTCTCAGCCCTAAAAGGAGATTCATCCGGTTTACAACCGGACAAAGGCAAGAAATTCGTCAGGACAAGGGTGAGGAGAATCGAGCGATATCGACAACACCACATGGATGGACGGATTATCCATGCTTCGGGGTCTCTTGTCCATGGTCAATTCACATTCTGGCTGATTGACCCCTTTCTGATGACAGGCTATTGTCGTCCATGCGATTTTTCATGACAGGTTTCAGCCTCCTGGCGCTT